>NZ_RRYE01000074.1 GCF_004010105.1 Microbacterium sp. CPCC 204701 | reverse complement strand
GCGGCGACGTCGGCCGGGGTGTGCGCCGCCGTCGCCGCGGCACGCGCCGGCTCCCGGGCGGTGCTCCTCGAGCCGGGGCGCCACGTCGGCGGAATGACCAGCGGCGGCCTCGGCTACACCGGTGGCCAGGGTCTCGCCGCGGCGGCGGATGGCGAGACGCACGAGTTCGTGCTCACGGCGTTGCACTCGCGGTCGCCGTGACGCGGGCGGCGAGGATGGTCGCATGAGCGGCGAGACCACGGACCTGACCCGGACGGCGTACGACACGGTGGCGGTCAACTACGCCGAGATGGTCCCCGACACGCGGTACGAGGCGGACGTCGATCTCGCGATGGTGCGGCACTTCGTCGAGTCGCTCGCGCCGCGTCCAGCGGCCGTGCTCGATGCGGGGTGCGGGACCGGGCGGATGATCGGGTTCCTCGGCTCGGTCGACAGTGACCTCGTCGTCGCGGGGAGCGACCTGTCGCCGTCAATGCTCGAGGTCGCCCGCTCTGCGTATCCGAGTCTCGAGCTGGTCGTCGCCGACAACGCGGACCTGCCGTTCGACGACGAGCGGTTCGACGGCGTGCTCGCGTGGTACTCCACGATCCACACGCCGCCGCATCGGCTGGGTTCTGTGCTCGCCGAGTTCCGCCGCGTGCTGCGACGGGGAGGGATGCTGTTGCTCGGCTTCCAGGCCGGCACCGGCGAGCGGCGGATCGACAAGCCGTACGGGCACGATGTCGAGTTGACCGCCTACCTGCACCACACCCCGTATGTGCGCGATGCGCTCGGCTCGGCCGGCTTCGCCGTGACAACGGTGCTCGATCGCGCGCCGAGGTCGTCCGAGAAGCACGAGCAGGGATTCGTGCTCGCGACGAAGGAGTGAGCACGGCGCGGCCGGGGGCAGGCTGGGAGATCCTGAGCCGGTCTCCGACGTCGCATCGACTCCTCCCCAGGGTCCTCGATCGGGTCTTATGAGCGACTTGTCCACTGGCCGGAATTTCTTTTTGATCTGGTCGTTTCAATGTCGGAGGCCCTCGCCGGAATGTGACTCATGACACCCCTCGTCGACGCACTCTCGCGACTCGGCGAGGCGCTCTCGGACGTGGTGGATTCGGCCCTCCGTGACGGTGGTCTTCGAGCGGCCGAAGACGACGAGGTGCTCGCGACACTGGCTGCGGCCGGGCGGATTCAGCGACTTGCCGAGGCCGTGCTGGTCGAGGCGAGCGGACAGATCCTCGAGCGCGACGACGCACGCTCGCATGCCGACCGCCCGACGACGCGATACGGATGCCGCAACCTCAATGAGCTCCTCCAGCGGGCGACCCGCGTATCAGGGCGCACGGCAACTGCCGTCGTGGTCGCCGCGAAGGCAGTGCAGCAGCGCACGTCGCTGTCGACCGGCGAGGTGTTGCCCGCCGAGCTCCCGGCGCTGCGGGCGGCCTTGCTCGACGGCGAGATCGGCGTCGACGGCGTGTTCGCCGTGGTGGGCGCCTTCCGCGGATGCGCCGCGGGCCGCGCGCAGCTGCTCGCAGCCGACGAAGAGCTCGGGGCGGCTGCACGTGGTGAGGGCGCGGATGCCGCACCCCCGGCATCCGCGGACGAGCTCCGCGCCTACGCGTCCGTATGGGCGGCCTATCTGGATCAAGACGGCTCCGAACCCGACGAGGCGCGGGCACTTCGAAAGCGCGGGCTCACTGTCGGGCGCCGCAACGACGACGGCCTCGTGCCGGTGCGCGGTCAGCTGCTGCCCGAGGTTGGGGCACAGCTGCAGCGCGGGCTCGACAGTGTGCTCAATCCTCGCATCGACGGGGTACCGGTTGTCGGCCCCCGCCTCATCGAAGACGATCCGGACGATCGAGATGAGCCGGTTGAGACCGCGGCGGACTCGCGCAGCCCCACGCAGAAGCAGCACGATGCTCTGGCCGTCCTGTTGACGGCGGCCGCAGCCTCCGGGGGTCTGCCGATGCTCGGCGGCGCCGCGCCGACCCTCGTCGTCTCGGTGAGAGAGACGGACCTCGCAGAGAACCAGGGCTTGGCGTGGATCCCAGGCGACGATCAGCCGATTGCGCTCGCGGTCGCGCGGCACATCGCATGCACCGGTTCGGTGCAGAGGGTCGTCCTGGGGCCGGGCGGCCGCATCGTGTCGCTGACGACACCCGACCGGATCTTCAATCACCACCAGCGGCGAGCGATCACCGTTCGCGACGGCGGATGTCTCATCCCCGGTTGCCAGGTGCCGCCGGAGTGGTGCGAAATCCACCATGTCGAGGAGCATGCGAGAGGCGGTCCGACCCATACTGACAACGGCGCGCTGCTTTGCTGGTTCCATCACCGCACCATCGACACCGGCGGGTGGGAGATCCAGATGATCGACGGCGTTCCGCACGTGCGAGGCCCCTCCTGGTGGGACGCCGGGCTGCGCTGGCGTCCCGCGACGAAGTCCCCGACGAGAAGGCTCGACCGCCTCGCCGCGCGGCGGCTGAACAGGTCGTTCAGACGGCGGCGAAGGCGGCACGATCCGATCGGCGACGCGCGTGGATGCTGTGCCTGGAGAGCCGGACCCTCCGTCAGCCCCCTGAGGCTCGAATGGCATCGGAAGGCCCGCGACCGCCCTGCAGGGCGGTCTCGGACGCTCGCCGACCGAGCTCGGCGAACGCGGCGCTCAGCTCCGCCGGCCAGACAACCTCGATCGGCACCTCGAACCGCAGCAGAAGAGCGGCGAGTGCACCCCACGACCATGCGCCCAGCTCCACGAGGCAGGACCCGGAGTCGACGGGCTCCACGATGCCGTCGTCGACGAACGGGATGACGCGTGACGCGGGGGCATGCAGCAGAACCCTCCCGCGGCACGACCATGCGTCGCCCTCGACGGCTCCGCGAAACCGTGCACGCAGGAACGCCTGCGCGTCGCCGCCCGGGATCTCGCGGCGTGAGAACCGGGCACCGCGGTGCGATCGCAGCGACATGCGGTCCACGCGGTGCACGCGCCAGTCCTCTCGCTCGGCATCCCACCCGATCAGATACCAGCGCCCACGCGTCGCCACCAGGTGATGCGGCTGGACGCGCCGCGGGCCGGCCGGCGCGGCGGCGGCATCCGTTTCACCCACCCGCGCGTAGTCGAACCGCAGCTCTTCGCACGCGCGGATCCCCGCCGACACCTGTGCGAGAACGTCGTGCGAGACCGACGCGCCTCCCTCGGGCACCGCCGTGAAACGCAACGCATCGAGGCGGTGACGCAGCCGTGCCGGCATCACCTGGCGAACCGTGGTCAGCGCCCGCAGCGCGGCCTCTTCGATCCCCGCTGCCGTCAGCGTCGCCGCCTGCAGCGCCACCGCGAGCGCGATCGCCTGCTCGTCGTCGAACAGCAGCGGCGGCAGCTCTTCGCCGGCCTCGAGCCGGTAGCCGCCGTCGGGGCCCTTGATGGCCTGGATTCGATATCCGAGTTCGCGCAGCCGATCGATGTCGCGCCGCACTGTGCGCGCGCTGACATCGAGGCGATCGGCCAGCAGGGTCCCGGGCCAATCGCGACGCGTCTGCAGCAGCGACAGCAGTGTGAGCATGCGAGACGACGTTTTCGGCACAGCGCCATGCTCTCAGCAGTAGCGGACACTACCTGACCTCTTCTGTCGAGACCATCGAACTGCGCCCGCAGGGGGCGCGGCTCACACCGAACGACAGGACACCGACATGACGATCGCCGTCACCCCTCACCTCAACTTCCGCGGCTCGGCACGGGAGGCGCTCGAGTTCTATCGCGACGCCTTCGGCGGCGAGCTCACGATCATCAGCTACTCCGACATGGGCGACACCGATCCGCAGACCGCCGACCACGTCGTGTGGGGCCAGGTGACGGCGGCCGACGGCTTCCGCATCATGGCGTACGACGTGTATCCGCAGCTGCCCTGGGATCAGGGCGCCGACCCGTTCTTCGTCTCGGTCCGCGGCACCGACGCCGACGAGTTGCAGCGCCACTGGGAGAAGCTGAGCATCGGCGCCACGGTGCGCCAGCCGCTCGAGCCGTCGCAGTGGGCGCCGCTGTACGGACAGCTCACCGACCGCTTCGGGGTGACCTGGGTTCTCGATATCGCCGCGGCGTACCCCGAGAGCTGAGCCCGCACGCCGAGGGCTCCTGCCCGCCCCGCTCCCGCGAAGAAGGTCGTGGGAGCGGGACGGGTCGTGCATGCCTGGAAGGTGCCGGTGCTCGCAGGAGCCGCCGAGACGTCAGCCCGCTTCCGCATGGCGACGGCGCATGAGCGCGATCCCGATCAGGACCGCGGCGACCGCGCCCGCGAGCAGCGCGAGCAGCGGGAGTACCGTTCCGGTGACCGCGAGGGAACGGGTGTCCAGCTGCAGCGTGACGGCGCAGGCGGGTTCTCCCGCATTTCCGGCCGGGGTGTCGACGCAGGTGGGTATCGCGCCGGTCGGTGTGCCGATGCCGGCCAGCCGGACTTGGTTGACGATGCTGCCGTCTCCGGTTCCGGCATCCCCGAGCAGCACTGAGTAGCTGATCTCCACGGTGTCGCCGGCGGGCAGCGGCCCGGTCCAGGTCAGCGCCGGCGGCACCGACACGACGGTGCCCGAGTCCGCGGTCGCGTTCTCCAGGTAACGGGCATCGTCGAGCAGCCCGGTCATGTCGTCGACCAGTTCGGCCGGATCACCCGCGGTGAAGTCCGCGTCTCCCACGTTCGCGGCGATGATCGTGTAGGTGATGCTGTCTCCTGAGCGGGTGCCGGCGCCGGTGTCGACGATCTTGGTGAACTGCAGCTCGGGCAGCCGGATGTCGGCGCAGGCGGTCGCACGGCCGAGCTCGGTGGTACCGGCCAGCAGGGCGACCCAGTTGCCGTATCCCGCACCGGCCGGCCCGCAGGTGAGCAGGGTCGGGTCGACCGATCCCGCGCCAGAGGTCACGATCAGCTGCACCCGGTACTCCTGCACCGTCGCGGTGCCCCCGGTCGCGGCCGGGATGCGTGCTGCGCCGTCGACGAGCTCGGGATCGCCGGTCACTGCCGCTCCCCCGACCTCGGTGAGCCCGCCGGTGAAGCCGGCGTTGGCGGTGACGCCCGCCGGCGGGAGTACCTGCACCTCGTCCACGGTCAGGCCGGCGGGGAAGTCCAGCGAGTCCTGGAGGTGATAGGCCAGTCCGTCGGCCGGCCGCTCAGCGCCGTTGGTGACCGTGATGAGGTAAGTCACCGTCCAGCGTCCGTCCGCGCCCTGCACCGGGGCTCCGTCGAGCGCCTTGGCCACGGCCGGCTCAACCGGCTCCGCGCAGGCTTCCGCCTGCCGCTCCGCCCCGTCGCTCAACGTCAGGGTCGCGGTGTTGGCGAATCCGAGTGCTGCACCCGGTGCACAGGACGCTGCGGCCGTTCCCGCCGCGGTTCCGGCGTCCGCGACCACGGTGACCGAGTAATGGTGGGTCGTGCCGGCCGGCAGGTCGCCGGCCAGGACGACGTCGCCGCTGCCCGCCCAGGCCTCCGCCGTGATCCCGGCCGGCGGGGTCACCGTAGCCGAGGAGACCGTGATACCCGGCCCGAAGGCCAGGGCGTCGTCGAGGTCGTACACGGTGTCGGCCGGGGCCGGGTTCACGACATCGATGCCGTACTGGATCGTCCACGAGCCGTCGTCGGCCTGGGCCAGGCTCTCGACGGTCTTGGCGATCGTGGGGGCGAACGGCGTGGTGAGCACCGCGCACGCCAGCCCGTTCTCGTCCAGCCCCGTCGCGATGTCGCAGTCGGTCGGGTCAGACGAGGCGCTGACGCTGTTCACCAGCTCCCCGTTCACGGGGGCGCCGACGGTCACGTGGTAGGTGAGCACCGCGTCGGCACCGGCCGGGATCGTGCCGGTCCAGGTGAGCAGGTTTCCCACCGGATCGTCGACCGCCTCCGCGGTGCCGCCGTCGATCGACAGCGATGCGGAGCCGGTCACGAAAGTGGCCTCGTCGAGCACGTCGGTGAGGTCGTCGGTGATCGTGCCGCCGGCGTAGTCGCCGGCATCGTCCCCGGTGACCGTGACGGTGTAGGTGATCACATCCCCGGCCTGCGCCCCGGACGGGCGAGCGTCCGAGGTCTTGGCCACCGACAGGAGCAGCACGACGTTGGAGTCCTGCGCGCTGTCTGTGAGCGTCTCGCCGGGGAAGCCGGGGTCCGGGGCGGTCACCGCGGCCTCGTTCACGATCGGGAATGCCGCGTTGGCGAGCACTCGCACGGTGACGTGAAGCTCCACCTCGGCCAGCGGGGCGAGCCCGGCCAGCGACCAGGTGAGCGTCTGCCCGGCCACCACTGCGCCGCCGTCGGCCGAGACGAGCTCGAGCGAGGCGGGCAGCGTGTCGCTCACCACAGCCCCGTTGACCGCCTCGGCCAGCAGCGTATTGGTCACGGTGATCGTGTAGGTGTACTCCGCGCCGATCTGCGTGGTCGTCTGGCCGTCGTCCTTGGTGACGACCAGGCCGGCGGGCGGCGGCGCGATCTGCTCGCAGCCGCTGATGGTGTTGTTGTCCAGGTCGGGGTCGAACAGGGTGCCGTTGATCTCGCCCGTGGTGCACAGCTCGCCGCTGTCGTCCTCGACGACCACCGGGAACGACAGCACCTCGGCCACGTCCCGCTCGAGGGTCCGCGGCTGGCTGCTGTCGTCCACAGGGGCGCAGCTCAGCGTGACCGGCCCGCTGACCGGGGCTGTGCCGCCGCCGCCCACGGTGCAGTTCCAGCGGTCGATCGTGAGATCTGTGACGGTGACGCCATCCGGGATCTCGAGCGCCACCGTCGCGGGCGCCTGCGCCGAGCCGCCGAGGTTGGTGACGGTGAAGCCGAGCGTGCTGGGACGACCGGCCTGCAGGTTGTCCCATTCGGTGAGCTCGATGGCGAGGTCCGCTTCGGCCAGCGTCACGCACACCGCCAGCGGTTCCGCCGGCAGGCTCTGGGCGGAGTCGACCGCGACCGAGTTGCACGCCTGCTCGTCGGCGACCGGACTCCCGTCTACGGCAGCCGTGAACACCACCTGTGCCGATGCGCCGGCCGCCAGGGTCGCGACGGCCATCCGCAGCGCCTGCTTGCCGTCGGGGTCGGTGCTCCAGTCGTCGACCGCTCCGGGGGCGCTCGGATGGACCTCCGGCCGGGTCGGGTTCGTCGATGCCGAGTAGGCCAACGTCACCCCTGGCGACACCGATTCGATCGCAGCGAGGGTGAGGTCGAACTGCGACCCTCGCGTCGGCGAATCGGGCAGCAGGCCGGTGTCGCCCTCATATGGAAGCACGTCATAGGCGATCACGTCGGTCAGCGCGGTGGCGCTGCCGTTGGTGATGGTGATCCGATACGTGATGTCGTCTGCGGTGACCGGCACGTAGTGCGGCTGGGTCGCATCCGACGCCCATACGCACCCACCGGGTGCGCTGTCGTCGGGAACGCACAGCTCCTTGACCACTTGCATCGCCGACGGCGCCGCCACAGTGAGCGCCGCGGAGCCGGCGCTCTGGGCGAAGTCCTCGGTGGTGTTGCCGTCACCGTCGATGTCAGAGGCGTCGTTGACGCCGGTCGAGATGGTCCGGAACTGGTTGGTGTTCGAGATGAACGCGGCGGTGATCGAATCCGACAGGGTGCCGCTGTCGTCGCCGGCCCATGCCAGGGCGACGGCGGCGCCGGTCGCTGTCGGTGCGGCGGCGGTCGGAGTGGCTCGGACCGTCATCGCGGGCCAGGTCTCCAGTCCCGTGGTGCTGGGCGCGATGTCCCCCGGCCATGTGGCGACGACGACCTCCCTGGAGACGCCGCCGATCGTCTTGGTGGCGTACTGATAGGTCACTCCCGGCGGGGCACCCGGAATCCCGGCCGATCCGGAGACGATCGTCCACCCGATCGGGGCGATGAAGGACAGCTGCGGACGGACCTCGGTGCCCGGCCAGATCGCGTTGGTCGAGCCTCCCACCGTGTAGGTCACCTCCGTGCCGGGGACCAGCGGGCCGCCGCCTTCCACCACCGGGGCGCCTGAGAACGCTGCCCCGATCACCGGGCTCGGCCGGGTGAACTGGATCGTCCGCTCCGCCGTCTGCTCCAGGTCGAACGGGATGATCTCCATGTCATCGGGGTAACCGGGGTAGGTCATCGTGATATCGGCGCTGTTGGTGCGCTGCTCGCCGATCGGGGCGGTAGAGCTGATCCGCATGCGGTAGTGCACGTAGGCAGGGGTCGCTGTGGTGTCGGACTGCTGGACGCGGCCGGCCGGGATCGAGTCGGTGGTGACACGGGCGCTCACGAAGTGCGTCGTGCCTGGCGCGGTCAGCACCTGTCCCGGCGCGAGCGTCGTGGTGCCTGTGGCGCCGTCGCTGCGCACCCACTCGGCGGTGATGCCGACCCGGGTGGACCAGATCTGATAGACCGGGGCGTCGGGCTGGGACAGGTTCGGCTCGTCGATCACCGCGACGCCGGGGACGTTGCCCCGGTTGGAGACCTCGACTCTCCAGTAGAGCGCGGTGCGGTCGGGCTGGCCCGCTGCGGGAACGTTGGCGGCGAATACGCCACCGCCGATGCTGCCATCGGCCTGTCCGAACTGGTTGCCTGCGCCGCCGTAGACGAGCTTGCCGAAGTTGATGCCACCGAAGGGGTCCCAGCACGCGACCTGGTTGTCGCGGGTCGCCGTGGCGGTCTTGGAGGTGCGGGCCTCATCCAGGTAGGTGACCGTCACGCTGATCGAGCTGCTCACCGTGGTGGCGAAGTTGCAGCCGTCGGCGTCGGCTTCGGGGAAGTTCGCACCGGGGAACTCGAGCGTCACGGCGCGGTGGCGCCAGAGAGCGTAGTCGTCGTCGCCCATGGCACTTCCGGGCGGGTTGGACAGGCCCGCTCCTCCCCCGTTGAATCCGCCGGTCAGGTTGAGACCCCAGCCGCCGCGAGCCGCGTACTTCGGGTCATCCGCGGAGCCGACCGTCCAGGTGACCGTGTTCGCCGCGGAATCGATGACGCCGCCGTGCTCAGCAGCGGTGATGACAGCTTCCGGTGGCGCCTGGTAGACGACCGTATAGCTGCCGGCGGCGGACAGGGCCGCATTGCCGGTGACGTTGGCGCCGGGTCCGTAGAACAGGACGCCGCTGTTCATGGTCAGGTTGTAGTCGACGGCGACGTCGGTGCTCACGCTGGCCGGCGCGGTGATGCCGACCTGCGGACCGACGGTCGGGTCCGCCCCACCCGGCAGGCCGATGTTCCACGTCACCGGCGTCGAGTTCCCGGTGACGTCTGCAACGGCGGTCGGTGACGAGGCCGTCGCAGCCATCTCGATCTGGAAGCCGTCGGGATAGAACGATCCCCACGGCACGTCACGGTGCCGGTCCGGGGTGACCGTGTAGGTCATCGTGAACGAGCCGCTGGTGCCCGGTGTGAGGTTGCCGAGGCTCGCCAGTTTGCCTGTCGTGTCGGTGCCGCTGATCGTGGCCCCGACAGGCGCCACCCAGGACTCCCACTGCAGCAGGTGACGATCGGCGGGGAGAATGCCCTGCGGATCAGGGGCCGACGGCGAGAACTGCAGCTGCGTGTCATTGCACACGTCGGTGGTACAGCTGTACTGCACCTGGTAGGTGATCCGGTTGTCGTGGGTGCCGTCCTGGGTGCTGGTGATGACGGAACCGTCGGCGACGTCGATGGGGGTGAGGGCCACGTTGAGCACCCCAGGTCCCGCCGCCGTCGCCGCAGGTACGGGCCCCAGCGTCAACACCGATACAGCCAGCGCAGCGACCACCGCGACGTATCCACGCCCCCGGCCTCGCCGCTCACGACGGTCTGCGGCCGCTCGGTGAGCACCGTCTCTGTCCGACGATCGGCTCATGCGTTGGCGGCGACCCTTCGACGACGCGGCGCGGTGTTGCATGGCAGCAGGTCCCCCCTCGAGTCGACTACTGATGCAGCCCCCGTGGACTTCTAGCGCGGCGTGGGTGAGTATGCGACCGGAGGGAGTGCAGCGATCCTCCGACGGACTCTGCATCAAGCAGGACTGTAACCTGGACGCAAGGTCTGCAGGCCAGTTTCACCCACCGCCTCACCCGGCTCCGGGCTCAGGCCGCCGGCTCGGCCGGGAGGTGCTCACGACGCTTCCGGCACGCGCCATGAGCGGCGAGCGAGCGGAAGGTGAGACCCACCGGTCAGGGCGCCGAGCGCTCGAGCGTGGCTCGCACGAAGGCGGGAACCACGTCGACGGCGACCTTCCCGTCGCGCGCCTCGGCACGGGCGAGCGCCGCCTCGACCTCGTCGCGGGACGCGGCACCCGCCACGTGGTCGAGGGCCGCGAGCCCGGCGGC
>NZ_RRYE01000073.1 GCF_004010105.1 Microbacterium sp. CPCC 204701 | reverse complement strand
CCCTCGCTCATCGCGGAAGGATTCCTATCGCACCGCGGGCCTCGGCGTCGCGGCGCAGGTGCTCCGCAGCCGCCTGGGCCGCCACCGCGCGGCGCGACCCGTCGCCGGCTCGCCGCTCAAGACGCGACACGACGAACGCGTCGATGGCGGATGCCGCACGCAGCAGCGTGCGGTCGAAACGGGTGGCGCGGGCCGCGAGAGCGGGAGCCACACTGACATGCGCATGCGGCGCGGTCGCGGTGGTCATGACTTGTCTCCAAGATCTGGCAGCGGGAAGAGGTCGGCCCTAATGGTCACCGGCCGGACGTCCTCGCCGGTCTGGTTGCGGTGGATGTGCACGGTGTCGTCGATCAGCGCTTTGATCTTCGCGACGAGCTCTTTGCTCTGCTCGGGCGTGAGGCGCGTCGAGGCGGTGGAGATCAGGGTTCCCTCCTGCCACGCTTCCTCGAGACCGGAGATCCCGCGGTTGACGAAGTCGAGGAGCTGATCGTTGCGGTGCCGAAGGAACTCGTTCATCACGATCTGCGTCGCTGCGCGACCAGCGGGCGTGGCCATCGCCTCGGGGTTCGAGAACGACACGCCTCCCACCGGTCGCTCCCACCAGCGCTCCCGTCCGGTTCCCTGATCCGCACGCTCCCGGATGAGGTCGTGCTTCGCCAGGGCGCGCAGGTGGTAGCTCGTCGAGCCGCTCGATTCACCGAGCCGGGTCGCCAGAGTGGATGCCGTCTGCGGACCGTACTGACTGAGGATGTCGAAGATCTGAACCCGCAACGGGTGTGCGAGCGCCCGCAGTGCTCCGGTGTCGAGAACGCGATCCTCGATCTCCGGCGCTGCCGGGTCGTGCATCTCGCGCGGCTCGTCGTTGGTCATGAGGCCAGGCTAGATCATGCCAACATTTGTTTGCAAGCACTTCTTTGCAAGTTCCCTTTTGCAAAGGTTCGGCGGCACTGGACCCGTCTCCCGGATAGGCTGACTCCATGCCGACCGACAACCCGCTCCTCTCCGCCAGCACGCTCCCGTACGGACTCCCCGACTACACCGTCATCCGTCCCGAGCACTACCTTCCGGCGTTCGAGGCCGCGTTCGCCGAGCACACGCGCGCGATCCAGAACATCACCCGCGTTCGGTCGATGCCGACCTTCGAGAACACGATGGTTCCGCTCGAGGAGAGCGGAAAGCTGCTGGGCGACGTCGCCCGCACGTTCTACACCGTCTCATCGGCCGACGCGACGCCGCAGATCCAGGAGATCGAAGAGAAGCTCGCGCCCCTCATGTCGGCGCACCAGGACTCGATCCAGCTCGACGCCGCTCTCTTCTGGCGCATCAAGACGCTCCACGACGGGCTTGACCACCTCGATCTCTCCCCCGAGCAGCGATACCTCGTCGAGCGGCACCACACCGAGATGTCACACGCCGGCGCCGGCCTCGACGACCGCGCGAAGACGCAGCTCACCGAGCTCAATCAGCGGCTCTCGACGCTCACCACGCAGTTCGAGCAGCACCTCCTCACCGACACGAACGATCTGGCTGTGGTGTTCGACGACGCGGCAGAGCTCGACGGACTGAGCGAGGGCGAGATGTCGGCGGCGGCGCAGGCGGCGACCGACCGCGGCCGCGACGGAAAGTGGGTCGTCACGCTCACGCTGTTCACGGGGCATCCCTATCTCTCGAGCCTCACCGATCGCAGCTCGCGTGAGCGCCTGCTCGCAGCATCGCGCGCCCGCGGATCCCGCGGCAACGAGCACGACAACCGCGCCACGCTGCTCGAGATCGTACGGCTGCGGGCCGAACGCGCCGCGCTCCTCGGGTACGAGTCCCACGCCGCCTACGTGACCTCCGACGAGACCGCGGGTTCGCCCGAGGCCGTGCATGACCTGCTGCGGCGTCTCGCGATGCCCGCTGCCCGAAACGCTCGGCGCGAGCAGGAGAAACTGCAGGCGATCATCGACGCGGAGCCCGCGCCCTTCGCCCTCGAGGCCCATGATTGGGCGTTCTACACCGAGAAGGTTCGCGCCGCCGAGTTCCACCTCGACCGTGCCGCGCTCCGTCCGTGGTTCGAAGCCGAGCGCGTGCTGCGCGACGGCGTGTTCCGCGCCGCCACCGAGCTCTACGGCATCACGTTCCAGGAGCGACCCGACCTTCCGTCCTACCACCCCGACGCCCGGGTGTTCGAGGTCTTCGACGCCGACGGATCGGCGCTGGGGCTCTACGTTCTCGATCTGTACACACGTGACACGAAGCGCGGCGGTGCGTGGATGAACTCGATCGTGCTGCAGTCCCGGCTGCGCGGCACCTCCCCCGTCGTGGTGAACAACCTCAACGTGCCCAAGCCCGCCCCGGGCAGGCCCACCCTCCTCACGCTCGACGAAGTGACGACGCTGTTCCACGAGTTCGGTCACGCCCTCCACGGGCTGTTCGCGACCGTGACGTACCCCCACTTCGCCGGCACGAACGTCTACCGCGACTTCGTCGAGTTCCCGAGCCAGGTCAACGAGATGTGGATCTACTGGCCCGAAATCCTCGCGTCGTACGCGCGCCACATCGACACCGGCGAGCCGCTGCCTGCCGACGTCGTCGAGAAGCTGCACGCCTCCGAGTCGTTCAACCAGGGATTCGCGACCAGCGAGTACCTCGCGGCGTCGTGGCTCGACCAGGCCTGGCACTCGCTTTCGGTCGACGAGGTCCCGGGCGCTGTCGACGTCGCCGCGTTCGAGGCATCCGCCCTCGCCGATATCGGACTCGACAACCCCGCGGTGCCGACGCGCTACTCGTCCACGTACTTCGCGCATGTCTTCTCGGGTGGCTACAGCGCCGGCTACTACTCCTACATCTGGAGCGAGGTGCTCGACGCCGACACCGTGGCGTGGTTCCGCGAGAACGGCGGGCTGCGTCGCGAGAACGGCAACCGCTTCCGCGAGCGGCTGCTGGGCGTCGGCGGATCGAAGGACCCGCTCGAGGCCTACCGCGACTTCCGCGGACGCGATGCCGAGATCCAGCCGCTGCTCGAGCGCCGGGGTCTCGCGGTCTGAGGCGCAGCGCAGGTTCGCGGGCTGAGATTCAGCGGGAGTTGGCGACGGCCCATGCCGCCGCGGCGGCGCGCGACGACACGCCCAGCTTCGTACGGGCGTTCGCGACGTGCCGGTGGACGGTGTGGACGCTGAGGAACAGCTCGGCGGCGATCTGGGCGTCCGTTCGGCCCTGCGCGACGAGGAGCAGCACCTCATGCTCACGGGCCGAGAGCGGCGACGAAGACGGTCGCAGCAGGCGATCGGATGCCGCGGCATCGGCTTTCTCGCCATCCACCCGCACCGCCGACGCATCGACACCGTCGAAGGCCATTGCAGAGCGGAGGAACCCCGCGGCATCGCCGTGCCACGGGTGGTGTGCATCACCATCGAGCACCTCGAGGTGCGCTCCTGGAATCGCCTGCGCGGTCGCCACGCCGAGAGCGAGCCGTATCGCGCGGTCGCTGCGGCGGTGCAGCACGAGCGTGGGTGTGCGAACGGCAGCAGCGGACTCCCTGGCGTCGAACCGGTAGACGGCTTCGAGCGCGGCCGCCGCGGCATGCGGCGTCGCCGAAGAGCGCTGGTGGGCGATGTAGGCCCGGCGTTGCGCGGGGGTCGCGCCGGGGTAGAAGATGTCGGACATCACGCGTGAGCTCACCCCCCAGCTGCGCCGCACCATCTCCACGAGCGCCTCGCGATCCGCCGGGCCCGCCACCGAAGAACCGTCCAGGTACGCGCCTGCCAGCACCAGTCTCCGCACCCGCTCGGGGTATCGGACGGCGAACTCCACCGCGACCGGACACCCCGAGGATCCTGCCATGAACGTGACCTGATCCAGACCGGCCGCATCCAGCACCGCCGATAGGGCGTCGAGGTGTGGCGTCATCGTGTCCGGTGTCTCGCCTCGGGAGCGGGAGAGCCCACTGCCGGGCGGGTCCAAGCGGATCACACGGCGATGGCGCGCCATCGCGTCGACGAACGCCCGGAACGGCCCGTACTCCCAGTCGCGCGTGAGATGACTCATCCACCACCCGCCGATGAGGACGGGTTCACCGCTGCCGACCTCTGACCAGGCGACATCATCGGTACCCGACCACGCATACCGAACGTCGACGGACGTGGACTCCACGAGATCAGTATGGACGACGACGTGCCGTCGTGCGCTGGTGGTGCTCACCGGTCCAGCCGGTAGAACGACCACGTGGGGTGCTCCACAGCGAGGCGGGTCGTGGTGCCGAGGCCCGCCTCGCGGCTCCACTCGACGACTGTCGGTGCGCGCAGCACTGTGCCGTGAGCGTGACCGTCGCCCTCGGCGAGCGTGGCCGGCAGGCAGTGCAGCACGCTGAACGCCGAGAACATCCGGTCCAGCGGGCCCGCCGGGGCCGTGAACTCGTCCTCCACCTTCACGTCGCCGACGAGGATCGCACCTCCCGGCTCGAGCAGGTCCGCCACCGACGACAGCGCCCGCTGAGGCGCATTCATGTCGTGCAGCGCGAGGAAGACCGTGACGAGAGTGGCGTGACCGCCGGCCGCGCCCGCCAGTGCCGCCCGGTCGCCGGCATCCGCCAGCACGAAGCTGACCCGCTTCGCCATGCCCGACTCCGCCGCGTTCGCGCGCGCTTCGGCAACCGATTCCTCGTCGAGATCCACCCCGACGACCCGCGCGTTCGGGAAGCGCCGCGCGAGCGCGACCGTGGACCAGCCCGTACCGCAGCCGAGGTCGAGGATCGTGCCGCCCTCGTCGAGCCGCGCCGAGATGTCGGGCAGCTGCTCCATCCACACCGGAAGGGCGTGCGTGTAGCCGGGACGATAGGTGTGCTCGAGGCCGTGTCGCATGGCCCTGCCGAACTCGGCGAAAGTCACGCCTTCGCCGCGGCGGTAGCCCTCGCTCACGCGGTCGAACGTCGAGCCGACACCCGCGAACATCGTCGCGAGGCCCGCCCCGTGGAGCGGATGCGAGGGATCCAGCAGCACCGGACGATAGGCGGCCGGCAGCTGATACGTGCGGTACTCGCCGCCGTGGGCGGTCAGGATGCCGGCGATGGCCTGCTGATCGAGCCACTCGCGCAGCTGGCGTTCACCGAGGCCCGTGGCCCGCGCGAGGTCGGCTGCCGTCGCGGCTCCGAGGGCATCCAGTGCGGCGTAGAGTCCGAGGCGGTGGCCTAGCTCGATCGTGAGCAGCTCCAGGGCGGACGGCAGGGCCTCGAGCAGGCGTTGGGTCAGCGCGGCGCCGACTTCCGCGTCGGTTTCGGCGCGCTCTTCTTCTGCGGCGACGGTCGCGCCGACGATGGTGGACATGGATTCTCTCCTTCAGTGGGACGGGCTGGTACGCCCGCGTCGATTGACAGTTCACTCGCGATGCCACACCCGCCGCATCGCGAAGACCGGCCATCGAGGTCATGGTGCGGATGGCCGGAATCGGCCATCCGCACGGTTCACACGAGGTGGCGGAAGAGCCGCACCAGATGCTGATGCTTGACGGCGATCCAGGTCGAGTCGGCCCGGGCGATCTGCGCGCCGCCGGCGTCGACCATCACCACCGATGTCTCGTATCGGCGACCGTGATGCTCACGCGTCCACGCGTAGACGACGAGGGGCTCCCCCACGAAGGGGCGCCGCTCAACCCGCGCGGTCATGGTGCCGAGCACGCACATGACCCGCTCGCGCAGCGCCGCCGCGGGGAAGCTCGGGCAGTCCATCGCGGCCCACACCGCCGGGAAGTCCGCCATCCCGGCGTGCGCGTACCGCGCACCGACCACCCAGGGCGCTGCGAGGACCTCGGGACGACCGGGCACAGGGCCCGGAGTCACATGCATGCCGTCGGCACGGGCGGGGCCGCAGACGACGCAGTCCGACAGGGCGTGGCGCACTCCGATGAGCGGATGCGCCTCGAGTGCTCGGCGCGCGTCGTCGAACGTCGGCGCAGGCGGGTCCGCGGATGCGACCAGCCTGCCCGGCCGCGCCTCGGCGACGAGCGCGCCCTCGTCCCGGACGACGACGCCACCCGAAGGCGCACTCGAGACCTCCAGAGGCACACTCATGCGGATCGGGCGTCGCAGCACGACCGTCACCGTGTCGGAGTCGACACGTGTCGCGATCGTGCCCGCCGCGAAGCCTCCGTTCGCCGTGCGGCGAGGACCGTTGAGATGGCCGTCGATCTGCAGCGGCCCTGGGCTCACTGCGAAAAGATGCCCGATCGGTGCGGCAATGGCTGGAGGGCTGCTCTGGTACGTGGCTGGTGATGACATGCCCCCAGCGAACCGCGCACCACGCCGGGCGGGCATCGCATCGATGGGCCATCCGGATGGCCCGATCGGGCCATCCGGGGCGCCGGATCAGAGCGCGCCGACCTCCGAGGCCAGCGCACGCGCTCGTTCGGCCATCACCGCGGGCGCTTCGGCGACGGCGAAGTGGCCTCCTTCCTCCAATCGTTCGAAGGCGCGGAGGTCGCGATAGAACCGGCGAGCGAGCGATTCCGGGTAGTCCCACTCGTGGCGCTGTATGTGGACGGATGCCGGAACCTCGACGGGCGGCATCGCATCGGGCTGGTCGGCACCCTCGTGATACGGCCGGAATGACGAGCCGATGCTCTGTGTCGTCCAGTAGATCATCGCCTCGGTGAGAAGCCGCTCGCGCGAGATCCGCTGTTCGACGTGCCGAGGGTCGCCGCCGGGCGTGTCGCTCCACTCGACGAGCTTCTCCACGATCCACGCGAGAATCCCCGCGGGCGAGTCGTTGAGGGCGGCCGCAAGGGTGTCGGGACGCGTCGCCTGGATGTGCCCGTACCCGCCGTTCGCTCCTCCCCACTCGTCGAGTCGCGCGAAGAACGCCACCTCGTCGGGTGCGTCGAGGCGCTCGCGCTCGGCGCGCGACGGGAAGTGGGAGTGCGTCACCAGCACGCCCGCGACGGACTCCGGGTAGGTGCCCGCGATCAGGTCGTTGACGTTGGCCGAGACATCCTCGCCGTACGTGAGGTACCTCTCGTAGCCCAGGACCTCGGTCATCAGTCGGTGCATCGTCTCGGCGAGACGGAGCTCGGTCACCGGCCCTTGGGCGTACACCGACGAGTAGGCGAAGCCGGGAAGGCTCGGAACGACGACATGGAAGTCGGTGAGCATCTCGGCGAAGTCGAGCTGCAGGGCGAACGTGTGCGGCCAGCCGTGCATCACGAGGAGAGCCGGAGCGTCTTCGCGGGTCGCGCGCCGGTGCACGAAGTGCACCGTGGCGTCGCCGATGTCGGCGAGGAACTGCGGGTGCCCGTTCAGCCACGCCTCGCGAGCGCGCCAGTCCCAGGATCGCCACGAGGCGACCAGCTCGGCGAGGTAGTCCGCCGTCATGCCCGACGCGGGTCGCCGTGGCGAGTCGGGCAGTGGGCGGAACCGGTCGAGTCGATCGTGCAGGTCGGCGAGCATGTCGTCACCGACGTGGATGGAGAACGGTCTCGGCGTGGTCATCAGCCGACGCTACCGCCGACCTCCGACACCGCCGGAGGTCAGGCGCTCTTGCGCTTCTCGCGGAGCACGAGGGTCGGAGTGGCGCCCTCTTCGACTGCAGCCCGCGTGACGATCACCTTGTCGACGTCATCCGTCGACGGGATCTCGAACATGATCGGACCGAGCACGTCTTCGAGGATCGCGCGGAGACCGCGAGCCCCGGTCTTGCGCGCCACCGCGAGGTCGGCGATGGCTTCGAGCGCCTCGCGATCGAACTCGAGGGCGACCCCGTCGAGCTCGAACATGCGGTGGTACTGCTTCACCAGCGCGTTCTTCGGCTCGGTGAGGATCTCCATGAGCGCTTCGCGGTCGAGCGGCGACACCGAGGCGACCACCGGAAGCCGACCGATGAACTCGGGGATGAGACCGAACTTGTGGAGGTCTTCGGGCTGCACCTCGCTGAAGAGGCTGAGGTCATCGCCCTTGTTGTGCAGCGGCGCTCCGAATCCGACGCCGTGTTTTCCGACGCGCGACGAGATGATGTCTTCGAGACCCGCGAACGCACCCGCCACGATGAACAGGACGTTGGTCGTGTCGATCTGGATGAACTCCTGGTGCGGGTGCTTGCGGCCGCCCTGCGGCGGCACGGAGGCGACCGTGCCCTCGAGGATCTTCAGCAGCGCCTGCTGCACGCCCTCGCCCGAGACATCGCGTGTGATCGACGGATTCTCGGCCTTGCGGGCGATCTTGTCGACCTCGTCGATGTAGATGATGCCGGTTTCGGCGCGCTTGGTGTCGAAGTCGGCTGCCTGAAGGAGCTTCAGCAGGATGTTCTCGACGTCCTCACCGACGTAGCCCGCCTCCGTGAGGGCCGTGGCGTCGGCCACCGCGAACGGCACGTTCAGGCGCTTGGCGAGCGTCTGCGCGAGGTAGGTCTTGCCGCAGCCCGTCGGGCCCAGGAGCAGGATGTTGCTCTTGGCGATCTCGATCTCGTCGGCGCGCTGCTCGGCGGACTGGATGGTTCCGTGGGTGCGGACGCGCTTGTAGTGGTTGTAGACGGCTACCGAGAGCGCACGCTTGGCGTCGTTCTGCCCGACGACGTACTCCTCGAGGAACGCGTAGATCTCGCGCGGCTTCGGTAGGTCGAAGTCTGCCACCACGCCCGACGAGGACTCGGCCATGCGCTCTTCGATGATCTCGTTGCACAGCTCGACGCACTCGTCGCAGATGTAGACGCCAGGGCCGGCGATCAGCTGCTGGACCTGCTTCTGGCTCTTTCCGCAGAAGGAGCACTTGAACAGGTCGGCGCTCTCACCGATGCGTGCCATGAGGCTTCTCCTCGTCACGACGGAGGCCGTCCCCCGTGCTGTCTTCAGAGCCTAACCTCTGCCGGCGACATGGGGTGGGATTGCAACGCTCGTTGTGGAGGGCGTACGCCGTGAGCAGAACGGGCCCACGACGACGCCCCGCCGCCGGAGAATCCGGCGACGGGGCGTGAGGGGTGCGATCGGCGAGCCGACCGACGCGCTACTTCGTCAGCGCCTGCTGCCCGCGCTTGCGGGTCGTCAAGACCTGGTCGACGAGACCGTACGACACGGCTTCCTCCGCCGACAGGATCTTGTCGCGGTCGATGTCCTTGTTGACCTCTTCCTTGGTCTTGTTGGAGTGCATCGCGAGCGTCTCTTCGAGCCACGTGCGCATGCGCATGATCTCGGCCGCCTGGATCTCGATGTCGGACGCCTGACCGTGACCGGCCTCGCCCATCGCGGGCTGGTGGATCAGGATGCGGGCGTTCGGCAGCGCCAGGCGCTTGCCGGGCGCTCCGGCCGCCAGCAGCACGGCCGCCGCGGACGCCGCCTGGCCGAGCACGACCGTCTGGATCTGGGGCGACACGTACTGCATGGTGTCGTAGATCGCCGTCATCGCGGTGAACGACCCGCCGGGCGAGTTGATGTACATGATGATGTCGCGGTCGGGGTCCTGGGACTCGAGCACGAGCAGCTGCGCCATCACGTCGTCGGCCGACGCGTCGTCGACCTGCACGCCGAGGAAGATCACGCGGTCTTCGAACAGCTTGTTGTAAGGGTCCTGGCGCTTGTAGCCGTAGGCAGTGCGCTCCTCGAACTGCGGGAGGATGTAGCGGCTGCCCGGCGTCTGGAGGCCCTGAGGACTCGCGGGGCCGAAGGTGGGGGTCTGCATTCGGGTTCTCTCTCTTTCGCCTTCGGGTGCCGTCAGTTCGCCGTGCCGCCGCCGCCCACGACGTCGGTCGCGGACTCGCGGATGTGGTCGACGAAGCCGTACTCGAGCGCCTCTTCGGCCGAGAACCAGCGGTCGCGGTCGCCGTCGGCGTTGATCTGCTCGACCGTCTTGCCGGTCTGCACCGCAGTGATCTCTGCGAGGCGCTTCTTCATGTCGAGGATCAGCTGGGCCTGCGTCTGGATGTCGCTCGCGGTGCCTCCGAAGCCGCCGTGCGGCTGGTGCAGCAGCACGCGGGCGTTCGGTGTGATGTAGCGCTTGCCCTTGGTGCCTGCCGTCAGCAGCAGCTGGCCCATCGAGGCGGCCATGCCGATGCCGACCGTGACGATGTCGTTCGGGACGAACTGCATGGTGTCGTAGATCGCCATGCCGGCCGTGATCGAGCCGCCGGGCGAGTTGATGTACAGGTAGATGTCCTTCTGCGTGTCCTCGGCCGCGAGGAGGAGGATCTTCGCGCAGATCTCGTTGGCGTTCTCGTCGCGCACCTCCGACCCGAGCCAGATGATGCGGTCCTTCAGCAGCCTGTCGAAGACGCTCGTCGCGACAAGTGGTTCGGCCATGTGTGCTCCTGTTTCCTAGGGTCGCCATCGAATCTACCGGGGTGCCGCGAGCGACCCGCCCGTGTTCGCCCTGGGCAGATCAGGCGTCGCGCCGGTGCAGCTCGGCGGCGTACGACGCGACCGAGCGCCGGTAGCGCGAGAGGTGCGGGGCGAGGGTCGAGAGGGCGACGGATGCCGCCTCCCGCG
>NZ_RRYE01000072.1 GCF_004010105.1 Microbacterium sp. CPCC 204701 | reverse complement strand
CGCGCGGGCCGACGCATCCGTCGTCCTGCAGCGCGCATGGAGCGAAGACCTGGGCCTCTTCATCGACCGCCCCGGCGTCGCCGCCTCGGTACGAGCCCAATGCGATGCGATCGAGATCGCCGATCTGCTGCTCGGCGACGTGCCCCCGCAGGCACCCGCTGAACTGCAGATCCGTCGTCTTCGGGACTGGCAGGATGCCGCCACCGGCGCCGTCGCGCCGCTCGACGCCGGCGGCAACCAGGTGGCGGGCCTCGGGTTCGCGAACGACGATGTCGCGTACCACGTGCTGAGCGTCGGGTACGCGCTGGATCTGCTCGGATCGGCGTTTCAGGCTCCTCTCACGTGGGTGACGGCGGCGACGCCCGAACGGGTGGTCGCGTTCTGCGACAGCCTGCCGTGGACCACCGACGCGTGGAACGCCGGCCACCACATCGACGGCTTCGGCACCGCGCTGCTGTGGACACGGCGGGCGGGGCATCCGATTCCCGCCGGTGTGGAGGAGTCGCTGTTCGGCTGGCTGCTCACGCACGCCGATCCGCAGACCGGCATGTGGGGCTCGCCGACCGCCGACCGCGGGCTGCTGCCGGTCGTGAACGGGTTCCACCGGGCCACCCGCGGCACGTTCGCGCAGTTCGGCATGCCGCTCCCCTACGCGGAGCGCGTGATCGACACGGTCCTGCGGCACGCGCGCGACCCGCGCTGGTTCGCCCCGGGCGTGCGCGACGCGTGCAACGTGCTCGACATCGTGCGTCCGCTGTGGCTCACGCGAGGGAGCGGATACCGCGGCGACGAGGTGCGAGCACTCGCGACGCACCTGCTGTCGGACGCGCTGTCGATGTGGGTTCCCGGGGCCGGGATGTCGTTCCGCGAGCCGAGCCCCGCCTCCCACGGGATGGCCGAGACCGAACCCGGACTGCAGGGCACCGAGATGTGGCTCGCGATCGTCTGGTACCTCGCCGACCTCGTCGGCGTCGCGCACGCTCTCGCGTACAGGCCCCGCGGCGTCCACCGGCCCGAGCCGGCGCTCCCGCTGCGGTAGCCAGCCACGGCAATCATGCTGTTGCTCACGCGACGACGGATGCCGCAGCCGAGCTGATCGCGCGCAAGTCGGTCACGCGCGAACTCGGCGCGGGAAGCGCACCCGACGTGCTGGAACGCTTCGCCGCCGACGAGCTCGATCGGGCGGAGCGCTACGAGGACGTGTCACCGACGAAAGACGCCGCGGCCGTCCACGCGGAGGCGGAGGCGCTGTTCCGGCGGACCGTCTGCTGAGCCCCCGCACCGCCTCTCAGCGGAAGAGGACGTCCGCGTGCTTGCGCGGCGAGAAGCGTGCCTCGAAGTCCCGCTCGTTCGGAACCCACACGTCGCGCCACAGTGAGGTGTGGTCGCGGTCGAGCTCGGCATCCCGTCGCATCCCACGCTCCGTCGCTGTCGCGAGAGCGACGTCGCACCACACCGTGAGGTCGAGGGCGTCGAGCGCCTCCGGGTGGAACAGCCCGACGCAGTCCACGAGGAGGATGCGTCCCGACGGCACGGGCTCAGGTTCGCCGAGCGCACGCCGGGACCAATCGAATCGCCGGAAGGTGGAGGCCCGCTGTTCACGGAACGGCGCCAGGACCTCGGTCACGAGCCTCACCCGTTCGACGCCATCCCAGTCCGGCGATCGGCGATGCGAGCGCACCGGGTCGAGGAAGTCATCGCCGCGCATCCGCACCGCGCCGTCGAGGCGCGCGACGAGGCTGCGCGCGAGCGTCGACTTGCCCGCACCGCCGTAGCCCGAGATCCCGATGACGATCGGCCGGGACGCGGCCTGCGCGAGCTTCGCGACGACGCGTGTCAGCTCATCGGGATCCATCCGCCCACTCTAGGACCGGCGTGACGGCCCCGCGCGCGTGTGCGCGGGGACGGCGTGACGGCCCCGCGCGCGTGTGCGCGAGCACCAGCAGCGGGTCGCGTGCACGGCAGGGCGCGGTTGGCTTCGCCGCGATTGCGTGCGAGCATTCGCGTGTGAACCGCGTGGCCGAGCTCGCTCTTGGGGCATCCGCTGCTGTCGTCATCGCGCTGTCGCTCTCGGCGTGTGCGGCGTCAGCGGACGAAGTCGTCGCCGATCGAACTGCCGACGTCCCGGTGGCGGCCCCGATGCCGGCACCCGCGCCGTCCAACGCGCCAGAGTCACCGAGTCCTTCGCCGGCGCATCCCGTCGATCCGCGCGACACCGCGTACGAAGCCGAAGTCGCCGCCTGGACCGATCCGATTCCTCCGGGGTACACGTGGCCCGACTCGATCACAGGCCTCCCGGCCGGGCGCTGGCACGGAGACGGTGGTTCCCCCTACACGAGTGCAGCCGGCATCTACCACTGCATGTTCGTGTACGCGGCTTGGAATGCCTACTTCGTCGACAACGACGCGCCCGCATCCAAGGAGTACGCCGCCCGCGCCGACGTGACGATGCCTGAAGTGCCCTATCCGTTGCGGGTGACCCGCGACGACGGGACCATCGACGACCAGTCTCTCGCGAGCGAGAGCGGCATCTGCAGCGGCCTCGTCGGGGACCTGCGCCCGTGAGAGCTCGAATGCAGGCTCGCGCTCGGACTCGCCTGTTGACGGCACACCCCGACACCGAGGCTGCCGAGGCGCCGCGACCGCTGTCCGCGAAGGACCGGCGCATCGTCGCGTGGACGATCGCCCTGATCCTCCTCGGCGGTTACGTCGTCGTGCAGGTCATCGGTCTTGCGACCACGAAGGACGCGGTGCCGCCGTCGTGGGTGATCACCGTGCCGACGGGCGCGACGATCGTGGGAGAATCCCGGATCGATTACGAGCCCTACCGGGCCACGACGTACGTGACGGTTCGTCCCGAGGACGGTCGCAAAGCCGAAGAGCTCGTCGAGCAGATGGGGCTGTCGGAGCAGCCGACTCAGCTCGGTCCGACCCCGCTGGACTGGCGTCCGCTCTGGATATACAGCAGACCCACCCCCGACGGTGTCGAGCTGCGGCTGGTGTACCGGCGAGACTCGAGCGACGAGATCGCGCCCTAGGGCCAGACCGTGGCGGCGAGAAGCGTTATGTGTTCGTGATTTTTTCGCCCCTCCAACGGCGCGTGAGCCACAATGAATGTCGGTGGACCTTCGTACCTTTGTTCTATGAGTTCTTTCGGGTCGGCATCACCGGCGCTACGGCTGACGGATGCCGCTGCCCGCGTCGCCGACCGGCTCGGGACCGGCGACCTCGTTGTCGCCGGGCTCGACGATGACGACCTGCTGGGTCTGCTGGCCGACGCGACCGAGGCGCGCAAGGCGCTGGAGCTGATCGTCGCGACGGGCTCCGCCGAGGTGGCGCGCCGATCCGCTCGCGACCTCGGATACGGCGGGCTCGCGCAGAAGAGGGGTCATCGCACGGGCACCGGCCTCGTGCAGCAGATCACCGGCCTGGCGCGCGGTGATGTGACCCGCGCGGTTCAGGCCGGTGAAGATCTCGCGCCGGTCGTCTCGGTCGTATCGGTCGAGCGGGGTGCTGAGGCGACGGATGCCGCGATCCCGGCTCTCCCCGCGGTGTCGCAGTGGCTGCAGCTGCTGCGCGAGGCGCTGTCGTCAGGGCGGATCACGCAGGCGCAGTTCCACGCGATCCGCGCCGGCCTGGGCGAGCCGCCGGTCGATCGGTATCCCGACCTCGATCCGCAGTTCCTCCCGGCCGCATGGGCACGCGCGGTCCACCTGCTGCTCGATGAAGCAGACACGCTCACGGTGGAGGATCTGCGCAACCAGGCGCGCGTCGCGCGCGATCGGCTCGACCCCGTCGGGGTCACGCTGCGGTTCGAGGAGCGCTTCGCGGCGCGATCCTTCCGTACGTGGGCAGACGGGTCCGGGCAGCGCCATGCCCGCATCGTGTTCGACGATGACGCCGCCGCCTGGATCGATGCGATGCTCCAGGCCGCCTTGCGACCTCGCAGAGGCCCCCGATTCGTCGGAGCCGACGCCGTCGAGAAGTCGAAAGCGGTCAAGGCCGATGATCGCACCAACGAGCAGCTGCAGTACGACACGATGATGGCCGTGCTGCGCACGGGTGCGAACGCCGACCCGACCCAGGCGTTCGGCGACCGGCAGCCCGGCGTCCGCATCGTCGTTGAGGCATCCGCGATCGTGGCTGCGGACGAGCGCGGCAGCATGCAGGTGACCGGCGTGGGGCATCTTGAAGACGGCGGGCAGGCGGTACCCGCCGGAGTGGTGGAGAAGTACCTGTGCGACGCGGGAGCCATCCCGATCCTGTGGGACGCAGACGGCCGCCCGCTCGACGTCGGACGCGAACTCCGGCTCTTCTCCCGCACGCAGCGGCTCGCGATCGGCACGCGCGACGGCGGCTGCATCTGGCCGTCGTGCTCGGCTCCGATCTCGCAATGCGAGTTCCACCACATCGACCACTGGTGGGAGCATCACGGCAGAACCGATGTCGACGATGGGGTCCCCCTCTGCCGGAACTGCCACCTGCGACTCCACAATCAGGGTTGGCGCATCACGCGACACCGGGACGAGGAGACCGGCATCGACACGTATTGGCTGCACCCACCGCCCGATCCGCAGACCGGCGAGTTCGGAGAGCCGACCCGATTGAGGTCCAAGTCGCCTCGAAGATTCACCGCGGCCTGACGCCGACGATCGCCACGCCGGGTGCGGATCGGATCCGCCGCGCGTGTCGCTGCTGCCCGAGCTCCGCGCGCGCGACTCCACCGCCCCCGCCCGCTGACGTCCGTCCGACCCCGCCGGACGACGTGGCTTCGAATCTCGGAAAGCCCACGCGTTCCGGACCAGCGGCGGCCGCGGCATCCGGAAACACGCACACCATCCGAGTCCCGGATCCGAGATCCGGGCCGACAGCGACGGATGCCGCCACCCGCGGTTCAGGCGAGCGGCTCGGCGGCCTCGCGCGCAGCGCGCGTCGACGAACGCACCGCGCCGATGCTCGCGAGGATGACGAGTGCGATGCCCACCACCTCGGGCCACACCAGGTGCTGGCCGAGCAGGACGAAGCCGGCGAGCGCCGCGGTCGCGGGGGCGAGGCTCATGAGGATCGCGAAGGCCGCGGCCGGCAGCCGCCGCAGCGCGATGAGCTCGAAAGCGTAGGGGATCGTCGACGACAGCACCGCGACGGCCGCCCCGAGGGCGAGCAGGTCGATCCGCAGGAGTGCGGCTCCGGCATCCGCGATCCCGAAGGGCAGGGCGATGACGGCACCCATCGCCATCGCGAGCGCCAGCCCGTCGAGCCGGGGGAATGTCCGGCCGACACGCGCCGACGCGAGGATGTAGAAGGCCCAGCTGGCCGCGGCGCCGAGGGCGAAGAGTACGCCGACCGGGTCGAGCCGGTCCCATCCGCCGCCGCCCAGCGCGACGACGCCTGCGAGCGCCAGCAGGGCCCACAGCCACGCCGACGCGCGGCGGCTCGCGACGATCGAGAGCACGAGCGGACCCAGTACCTCGATCGTGACCGTCACGCCGAGCGGCAGACGCTCCAGCGCGAGATAGAACAGCCCGTTCATCACGGCGAGCACCAGGCCGAAGAGGGCCACGGCGCGCCAGTCCGCGCCGGAGTGCCCGCGCAGCCGCGGCCGCGCGATCAGCATCAGCACGACGGCCGAGAAGACCAGCCGCAGCATGACCATCCCGAGCGGCCCCACCTGCGGGAACAGCAGCACCGCGAGCGACGCGCCGACCTCCTGGCAGGCCAGTCCTGCGATCACGAGCAGGATCGCGGGAGTCGGCGTCGAACGACCTGCCGGGTGCGCGGTCACCCCGCGGGCGGCGCGCACACCGCCGCGGCCGTGATCGCATCGTGGTACTGCTCCGGCGTCCACGGCAGGCCCGCCTCAGGGATCGCCGCGCCGCCGGCCGCAGGCGCCTTCGACGCGATGGCCGCGAGCTCCCATGCGAGATAGGAACCGACCTGCGCCGCGGCCGCGGAGTTGTTCAGGACGACCGCCACCGTCAGTCCGCTCGACGGGTCGGAGAACGCCGCGGTGATGTACCCGGGCACCTTGCCCGACTGCCCGACGAGTGAGGCGGCCAGCAGCGCTCCGCCGTCGGCCACGTACCAGGAGGGTCCGTCTGCAGTGACCGGCAGAGGTGCGTCGAACCTCTTGTCGGCCGGCGCCAGGGCACCGGCGGCGAGCGCCTGGGCGTACCGGCCGAGGTCGTCGATGTCGGTCACCGCGCCGGCGTCGGTGTAGCCGATCGTCCACGAGGCGTCGGTGAGGTCGCGCGGCTGGGCGCAGTCCACAGCGCCGCCCTCGCCCGGGAGCGACTGACCGCCGGCCAGCACCGCCTCGCCGTCGAGCGCGCCCAGCGCCGTCGCCTCCAGATCGAGCGGATCGACCACGTAGGTGTGGATGAGCTCGGCCGCGGAAGTGCCGGTCGCGCGCTCCAGCGCGAGCCCGAGCAGGACGTATCCGGCATCCGAGTCGCGATATGCGACCCCCGGCTCGCCCGACCGCGGCTGTCCGAGCCCGAAGGTCGCGAGATAGCGCGGCTCCCACTGCCGCGCCGGGTTCGTGAGCCACGACGAGTACAGCTTGCCGGTGAACGACCCGATGCCCGACGTGCCGTCGCACAGCTGGCCCAGGGTCACATCGGCCAGATCGGGCGCGCCCGACACGTACTCGGTGACGCTGTCGTCGAGCTGCACCGTCCCGACCTCGGCCAGTTGATACAGCACGTCGCACGTCATCGCGCGGGTGACCTTGCCCGCGCGGAACTGCATGTCGGCCGTCACGGCTCCGCCGCCGTCGGGGCGCTGCGTGCCGATACCGGTCACCCATTTCCCGCCCCACGGCGCCCACACCCCTACGATGGCCCCGGACGACCCGGTCGCCTCCATCGCGTGCGTGACGGCCCCCTGCAGCCGCTGCACGATCTCGTCGGGGAAGGATGCCTCGGCCTGCGGCGGCATGTCGACCTCGACGTGCCGGTCGGGCGAGCATGCCGACAGGGCCAGCAGCGACGCCACGGCGCCCGCGACCACCGCGCTGGCGCGGTGGATTCTGGAGCGGGTCCGCATGCTCACCCCCCGATGATCGTGCTTTGAATTCAAACACACCCCGGTGCCTTCCGCCCGCGCGGCCGTCCGTAGGGTGTAAGCATGACGCATCACTTCGACGGCACGGTGCTCGCCGGCGTGCTCGGCCACATGAACGGCGACCACGCAGGCGACAACCTCCTCATCGCCCGGGCATTCGCCGCGGACGCCGGAATCGCCGAAGCCGCCGTCGTCGCGTCGCACATGGAGGGGTTCGACGGCGACGGCGGCCGGTGGGCGGTCGCACTCGCCGACGGCTCCACGGCGGTCGTCGCGGTGCCCTGGCCGGGCGGCCCCATCTCGCAGCGCCCGGAGGTGCGGCGCGAGGTCGTCGCTCTCTACGACGAGGCATGCCGGCGGCTCGGAGTCGAGCCGCGTCCGCACGCGTGAACCGACCGTAGGTTAGGGCACCCTAAACCTCGTACACTGGGCGCATGAGCGACCCGATCCCGTTCTCCTCCGCCCTCCGCGAGCGATCCAACCGTGCGCATTCGTCGAGCGAGACGGCCGGATTCATGGCCGACCTCATGAAGGGCGAGGGCACACGCGAGGACTACATCGCGCTGGTCGCACAGCACTGGTTCGTCTACGAGGCGCTGGAGCGCACCGCGAGCCGGATGCGCAACGACCCGGTGGCCGCGGTGTTCATCAGCGACAGGCTGACGCGCCTGCCCGCGCTCGAGGCCGACCTCGAATACCTCGTGGGCCCCGACTGGCGCGACCGCATCGAGCCGCTGCCGACCACGAAGAGGTACGTCGACCGCATCAACGAGGTCGGCGCGACGTGGGCAGGCGGCTTCGTCGCCCACCACTACACGCGCTACCTCGGCGACCTGTCGGGCGGCCAGTTCATCGGGCGCCTCATGGCCCGGCGCTTCGGCTTCGACACCAACGGCATCGGTTTCTACCTCTTCGAGGACATCGCCGACCCGAAGGCCTTCAAGGACGTCTACCGCGAGCAGCTCGACGCCGCTCCCTGGGATGCCGCCGAACAGGAGCGCGTGATCGGCGAAGTGCTGCTCGCGTACCGCTTCAACACCGAGCTGTTCGACGACCTCGCGGCTGCGAAGGCCTCCGTCCGAGTCGCCTGACCCGCCGGAGGCGTTCCGCATCAGGAGGCCGCGGGCCGGCGCACCGCCGACGCCATGAACCGCTGCACATCCGGGTCGACCTGGATGTCGCGGGGTCGCAGCGGCCGCGACAGGTAGAGTCCGTCGAGCGAGGTGAGCCGCGACAGCGCCACGTACGTCTGCCCTGGTGCGAACGCCCCGGAGCCGAGGTCGATGATCGCGCGGTCGTACGTCTTGCCCTGCGACTTGTGGATCGTCACCGCCCATGCGAGCTTCAGCGGGAACTGGGTGAACTCGGCGACGATGTCGCGCGAGAGCGACTTCGAGCCGGGGTTGTACGAGTACCGGTACTTCTCCCACACCGACGGCTCGACATCGAACTCCTGCCCTTCGACATCGACCCGCACGGTGTCGCCGGCGATGCGGGTCACCGTCCCGATCGTGCCGTTGACCCACCGGGGCGGCTCGCCGAACGACGCGGTGTCGTTGCGCAGGAACATCACCTGCGCCCCGACTTTCAGCTTCAGCTCGACGTCTGCCGGGTAGGCGGCATCCCCCCGTCCGAAATCGCCGTTGACCTCGGCCACCGCGGTCTGCTCACGACCCACGAGCTCGTCGAGGTGTCGGCGGTTGATGTTGTTGACGATGTCGTTGCGAGTGGCGAGCGTGATGATCGGGTGCTCGCCGTCGGCGGGATCGGGCGGGGTGCGGGCGCCGGTGTCGTTGAGGATCTGGGCGATGTCGGCGGTCACGCGCCCGTAGCGCACGGCGTTGAGCATGGCCTTGAACGCGGGGTCGGCCTGCCGGTGGATGTCGACCAGCTCGCGGATGTTGAGCTCGGCGCCGTACGACCCGACATCGAGGATGCCGTCGCTCGCCGCCTCGCCGACCCACACCTTCGCATCGAAGAACCAGAACGAGCGATAGTGGTCCTGCACGTACCGCAGCTCGTCGCCGCGTGGGGGCACCGGCGCGAGCTGATACGGGTCGCCGAACATCACGACCTGCGTGCCGCCGAACGGCTCGCCGCGCCGGCCCCTGGCCTGGCGCAGCGCACGATCGATCGCGTCCATGAGGTCGGCGTTGACCATCGAGATCTCGTCGATCACGAGCGTGTCGATGGCGTTGAGCAGCTTGCGCGTCGCGTCGGACTGCGCCTCGTCGTGGGCGCCGATGACACCGAGCGGCAGCTTGAACAGCGAGTGGATCGTCTGCCCCTCGACGTTCAGCGCCGCAACCCCGGTGGGTGCGCACACCGCGATCTGCTTGCTCGTGTTCCACGCCAGATGCTGGAGCAGCGTCGACTTGCCGGTGCCCGCGCGGCCCGTCACGAACACGTGCTCGCGCGTGTCTTCGATGAGCCGGAAGAGCGCCTCCTGCTCGGACGAGAGCGCGAGACCGGCGGACGTGGGCATGGTCACCGATTCATGCTAACGACCGGAGGGCCGGGCCCGGCCCTCCGCGCGGGCATCGGTGGACGGCATCCGGTCATCCACAGGCGCGGCGCCGGGCGGCGGCTCGGCGTCGCGCCAGGTCCCGGTGCCCGCGACGACCTCGTCCATGATCGAGCGGAACCGCGGGCACGTGGTGATGTCGTGGGCCCGGCAGCGCAGTGCGTGCTCGGTCATGCGCCTCGAGCGCTCCATGTCGGCCATGCGGCGGTCGAGCTCGGCGAGGTGCTCCTCGAGCACGCGGTGCCGCTCGGGGGCGTTCTCGTCCAGGAGCACGCCGATCTGCTCGAGGCTCATGCCGGCGGCCTTGCTGCGCACGATGACGCCGATCCGCACGAGGTCGTCGTCGCCGTAGCGCCGCCGGTCTCCGGTGTCGCGCTCGGGCCGCAGGAGGCCGACGTCCTCCCAGTGGCGCAGCACGTGGGTGGGCAGTGCGAACCGGGCGGCGGCATCCCCGATCGACAGGCTTGACTTCATGTCGACATGAAGTCACAGGATCGTTCCCGACGCAAACCCGAAGGGATCGACATGCTCTACGACGCCATCGTGATCGGAGGCGGCCCCGCCGGCCTCCAGGCCGCCCTCACCATCGGCCGCATGCACCGCGAGGTGCTGCTGCTCGACTCGGGCGAGTACCGCAACGCCACCGTCTCGCACGGCCACAATCTCGTCACCAACGACGGCCGCGACCCCGCCGAACTGCGCGCCACCGCACGCGCCGAGCTTGCGGCGTACCCAACCGTCGAGGTGCGCGACAGGGCGGCCGAGTCGGTGTCGGGCACCCTCGGCGACTTCCGCGTGACGCTCGCCGACGGCATCGAGCGCGCGCGCCGCGTCGTGCTGGCGACCGGCATGCGCGACGAGCTGCCTCCCGTGCCGGGTCTCGCCGAGCAGTGGGGCCGCCGC
>NZ_RRYE01000071.1 GCF_004010105.1 Microbacterium sp. CPCC 204701 | reverse complement strand
GGCGCTGCGGGCGTCCTGCGCCGCGGGGCGCGGCGCCGTACCCGACGAGGTTCGGCTCAGCGACCGACGCTGCGGGCTGCGCGGGTGCCTCGGACGTCGCGGCTGTTGGTGCCGCGCCCTCGTTCGGAGCGGGTGCCGGCGCCTCCGTGTCGCTCACCCCTGTGTCGAACGAGATGAGCACCGAGCCCACTGCGACGACGTCGCCGGGCGCGGCGTGCAGCGCCGTGACGGTGCCGGCATGGGGCGATGGCAGCTCGACGACGGCCTTGGCGGTCTCGACCTCGGCGATGGTCTGGTTCAGCGCCACGGCGTCGCCCTCGGCGACCAGCCACTGCACGAGCTCGGCCTCGGGGAGCCCCTCGCCGAGGTCCGGGAGGCGGAAGTCCTGGACGGTCACTGCTCCAACACCCCCGTCAGGCTGTTGGGCCGGTCGAGCACGCGATCCACCGCGTCGAGGATGCGGTCCAGATCCGGTAGGTGGTGCTTCTCGAGCTTCGCCGGCGGGTACGGGATGTCGTGGCCCGTGACGCGCTGCGGTGCCGCCTCCAGATAGTGGAAGCAGCGCTCGGTGACGCTCGCGATCAGTTCGGCGCCCACGCCGGCCTCTCGTGCAGCCTCGTGCGTCACGACGACGCGGCCGGTCTTGCGCACCGAAGCGGTCACGGTGCGGTAGTCGACGGGTGAGATCGAGCGCAGATCGATCACCTCGATCGAGACGCCGTCATCCTCCGCGGCGGTCGCCGCGTCCAGCGCGATCCCGACCTGCGAGCCGTACGTGAGGAGCGTGACGTCCGTCCCCTCGCGTGCGACGCGCGCGAGACCCATGGGCGGGGCATCCGCCAGATCGACGCCGAGGTCGACCTCGCCCTTGGTGTGGTACAGCCGCTTCGGCTCGAAGTACACCACCGGGTCGTTCGAGGCGATCGCCTGCCTCAGCATCACGTAGGCGTCCTGCGGGTTCGACACGGCGACGACGCGGAGCCCCGACGTGTGCACGAAGTACGCCTCGGGCGACTCGGAGTGGTGCTCGGCGGCGCCGACACCCCCCGCCCACGGGATGCGGATCGTGATCGGCATCGTGACGCTGCCGCGCGTGCGGTGGTGCATCTTCGCGACCTGGCACACGATCTGGTCGAACGCCGGGTAGACGAACCCGTCGAACTGGATCTCGACCACGGGACGGTACCCACGGAAGGCGAGCCCGACGGCGGTGCCCATGATGCCCGCCTCGGCGAGCGGCGTGTCGATCACGCGCTCCGCGCCGAACTCGGCCTGGAGCCCGTCGGTGATGCGGAAGACACCGCCCAGCTTGCCGATGTCCTCGCCCATCACGAGCACCTTGGGGTCGTCGGCCATCGCACGGCGGAGCCCCTCGTTGATGGACTTCGCCATCGTCAGCTGCGTCATCGTGCCTCCCCCTCGCCGCCGGCCTCCGTTGAGGCGAAGCCGTCGAGGTATGCACCGAACCACGCGCGCTGCTCGTCGATCGCGGAGTGCGGCTCGGCGTACACGTGGTCGAGCACCGTGAGGGGCTCGCGCGTCGTGGCGTTCATCGCCGCCTCGCGCACGGCGCGCGCCAGTGCGTCGGCATCCGCCTCGACGCTCGCGGCGAAGTCGTCGTCGAACTCGCCTTGCGCCCGCAGCAGCGCCTCCAGTCGCGCGATCGGGTCGCGGCGACGCCACGTCTCGACCTCGTCTTTGTCGCGGTAGCGCGTCGGGTCGTCCGAGGTGGTGTGCGGGCCCATGCGGTACGTCACGGCCTCGATGAAGGCAGGACCGTTGCCGCGGCGCGCGTGGTCGAGCGCCCACCGCATCGCGGCGAGGCACGCCAGCACATCGTTGCCGTCGACCCGCATGCTGGGGATGCCGAATCCCGGGGCGCGTCCGGCAATCGGATACTTGGCCTGAACCGTCACCGGCTCCGAGATCGCCCAGTGGTTGTTGGTGCACACGAAGACGATGGGCGCGCGGTACGACGAGGCGAACACCATCGCCTCGTTCACGTCGCCCTGGCTCGAGGCCCCGTCGCCGAAGTACGCCACCGACACCTGGTCGGTGCCGTCGCGCTGGACGCCCATCGCGTAGCCCACGGCGTGGAGCGACTGGGCGCCGATGATGATCTGCTGCGGCGCGGTGTTGATGTCGTACGGGTTGTAGGTCGAGTGCTCCTCGCCGCGCCATGCCAGCACGAAGTCGGCCGGCTGCGCTCCGCGCACGTGCACCACACCGGTCTCGCGGTAGCTGGGGAAGGCGAAGTCATCCGCGCGCAGCGCGCGGGCGGTGCCGACCTGGGTCGCCTCCTGCCCGTGACAGGGCGGCCACAGGGCGAGCTGCCCCTGCCGCTGCAGCGCCACGCCCTCCGTGTCGATGCGACGCACCAGCACCATGTCGCGGTACAGACCGCGGAGCACGGACGCGTCGACGTCCTCCACCCAGCGGTCGAGGTCGGGGTCGGCGATGCGCTCGCCGTCGGGGGTCAGCAGTCGCGCGACATCCTCGATGTCGGTGGCGAGATCCGCTGTGGGTGTCAGGGTGTGCGTCATCGTCGTCACTCCTCGTGCGAAGGTCCTTCGTGGGGTTCCGCGTCGTGGCCACCGGCTTCGTCGCCGGCTCATTCGAGGCTACGTCGGCATCGCACCTCGCTCAAGCATTCGACGTCCTCTTGAGCATGTTGACAACTTGCGGCCCACCAGACCGTGCTAACGTTTCGCACTATGAGTGCCCTGGACCACGTCGACCTCGAGCTGCTCGCAGCGCTTTCCGCCGACCCCCGCGCGACCGTCGTCGCCCTGGCCGAGCGCCTCGGGTTGTCACGCAACACCGTCCAGGCCCGCATGGCGCGGCTGGACCGCTCAGGCGTCTTCCTCTCGTACGAGCGCGCCATCTCGTCGACCGCGCTGGGGTTCCCGATCGAGGCCTTCATCAGCGTGATCGTGCGCCAGGCCGACCTCCCTCGCATCTCGGTCGAGCTCGCCCGCGTACCCGAGGTCGTGCAGGCGCACGGACTGTCGGGTCAGATCGACCTGCTCGTGCGCGTGGCGTGCCGCGACACGCAGCACCTGTTCGACACCGACGCGCGGATCCTCGGGATCGAGGGCGTAGAGCGCACCGAGACGTCGCTGGTGATGGGTGAGGTCATCGAGCACCGGGTGACGCCGCTCATGGAGCTGGCACGACGGGAGTGACGGCTCCGCCGGCCTGCGATCACGACGGCACGCTCGGCGCGGCGTTCGGAACCGCCGTCGCCGAAGCGTCCGCGCGCACCAGCACCACCCCCGCGAGGAGCAGCGCGCCGCCGACGAACTGCACCGGTGCGGGCACCTCGCCGAGGAAGAGCCACGCGAAGCCGAGCGCGAAGAGCACCTCCGACAGTCCCACGAACGAAGCCACGCGTGAGCCGATCCGCGGCACCGCCATCACACCGAGCCCGTAGCCGAGCGTGGTCGCAACCACCGCGACCCACAGCATCGGCACGAACCAGGGCACCAGCGCTCCGGCGAGCTCGATCGAGACGGCGGGCGCCTGGAAAGGCATGATCCCGGTGAGGCACAGCACGCCGATCACCGCAGCGCCGGTCAGCAGCCCGCTCGCGGCGAGGGCGAGCGGCGGAAGGTCGTCTCCGGCACGCTCCGAGATGACGAAGTACGCGCACACGCACACCGCTGCCGCCAGCGCGAGCAGCGTGCCGACGAGGTCGAACGTTGCACCCGAGACGTCGACCACGAGCACGAGACCGGTGATCGCGACGACCGAACCCGAGAGCACGAGGGCCGAGGGCGCCTTGCGCGAGCGGGCCCACGCCCACGCGACGAGCATGACGGGCGCGAGGTACTGGATCAGCAGCGCCACGGCCACCGGCATCCGCTGCATCGCAGAGAAGAAGAAGAGCTGGCAGCCGAGCACGGGCATGAGCCCGAATCCGAGGATCAGACGCCAGTGGCGCCGTAGGAAGCCGCGCTGACGCCTCATCGCGATGAAGAGGGCAGGCGAGAGCATGAGACCGGCGACGCCCATGCGCACCAGCAGCGCGGCGCCGAGCGACCAGCCCGCCTCGAGGAGCGGCTTGACGAACGGTCCGCTCGACGAGAATGCGAACGCCGACACGATGCCGAGGATGAGGCCCGTGGCGCGCAGTCGTGCGGTGCCGACGCCGATCCCACCGGGGGCGATCACGGAGATGGACGCGGTGGAAGCGGTCATGGGCGGTATCCGGCTGTCAGGGGTGAAACATGCTTACACTGGTGACGCTAGCGAGGTAAATGTCAGGAGTCAACATGGCCTTCATCCATGACACGGAGCAGAGCCTCCGGGCCGCGGCGTATCTGGTCAACACGCTGCCCGGGTACGACGGCGAAGACACGCTGCAGACCCCTGGGGACTTCGACGCGTACCTGCGAGTGAACCCCTACACCGGCGTGATCCGACGCGACGAAGCCGAACTCGCCGCGATCCGCGCCATCCGCCCGCGCCTGCGGCGACTGTGGGAGGTCGACCGCGAGGGGGCGGTGCCCCTCGTGAACGAGATGCTCCGCGACGGTCGCGCACTCCCCCGCCTGGTGATCCACGACGGGTACAACTGGCACATCCACGCCACGAGCGACGACGCGCCGCTGGCCACCCGCATCATCGTCGAAGCCGCGATGGCGTTCGTCGACGTCATCCGCGCCGACGAGTACGACCGTGTCGGCGTATGCGCCGCCGACGACTGCCTCGGCGTCTACGTGGACTTCTCCAAGAACGGGTCGAAGCGCTACTGCGACAGCGGCAACTGCGGCAACCGCATGAACGTCAACGCGTATCGGCGTCGGAAGGCGCGAGAAACCGCGTGATCGCGGCGGCGGCAGGAGCCGGCGTCTCATAGTGGATGAGGTGTCCGACGTCGGGGATCTCGACCAGCTCCGCGTCGGAGAACATCGTCGCCAGCTGCCGCTCGGCCTCGATCGGCGTGATGTCGTCACGCTGGGCGGCCACCAGCAGCGTCGGCTGCGGCATGTGCGGCGCGAACTCGCGCACGTCATGCGACACCGACGCGAGGAACGCGTCGTGCAGCACGTCGCGGTCGGCGAAGCGTGAGAAGTAGGTGTCGTGCTGGTCGTGGACGAATCGACGGATGCAGGGGTCCCTGGTCTTGGCCATCGACACGCTCATCGCGCGGACGATGAGCCCGTTGCGCAACAGCGCGTCGCCCACGGGGCGCGGAAGCCGCGCCCCCGCCCAGTAGTAGAAGACCGCGAGCCGCGTGAGCACGCCCCGGGGTCCTTCGAGTGCGGGCGCGCCGATCGGGTTCACCAGGATCACGCGCGGCGTCTCGAGCCCGCCGGCGACGGCAGCGGCGACCACGATCGAGCCGAACGAATGGCCGAGGATGACGGCGCCCGGCGCGACAGCGGCCGCGAACGCGGTGAGCCACTGCGCATACAGGTCGAGGTCGTGCGTGCGACCCGGGATCGGTGCGGTCTCACCGAACCCTGGGAGGTCGGGCGAGACGACGCGGACCTGGGGAAGGTGCGCGACGACCGGCTCGAGCCCGTGGTGCTCGCCGCGGAAGCCGTGGACAGCGACGACCGTCATCTCAGCGTCGTCGGGCCCGTAGACCCAGTACGCCGTCGTGGCGCCGAGCACCGCGACCTGGCGTCGCTCGACGGGGATCTCGTCGAGAAGAGGGGCGTAGGGGTTCACGGCGGCCACCCGTCGAGTCTAAGAGGAGGCCGCCGGAACGGCGGCCGGAGCGGCTTGCCGCGATGTCGCAGGGCACGCATACCGTGAGCGGCATGCACCCCTCGCCCGCGGAGCACGAGCCTCGCTTCGTGACCCTGTCGAAGGGCGACGCTCCCGAGTGGACGCGCGTGGTGGGGGTCTTCGACCTGGAGACGACGGGCGTCGACGTCACCGCCGACCGCATCGTCACGGCGCACGTGGGGCTCCTGGATGCCGCGGGCACGGTCATCCGCGCGCGCGACTGGCTCGCCGATCCGGGGATCCCGATACCCGAGGCCGCCCGTGCGATCCACGGCATCACGACCCAGCGCGCACGAGCCGAAGGCCTCCCCGCGCGGATTGTCGTCGCCGAGGTGGTCGAAGCGGTGCGGGCGCTGCTGGACGCCGGCATCCCGATCGTGGCGTACAACGCGCGGTACGACTTCTCGCTGCTGAAGTACGAGGCGCTCCGCCACGGCATCGCCCCCATCGACGACCCGTTTCCGGTCATCGACCCTCTCGTCGTCGACAGGGCCTACGACCGGTGGCGGCGGGGCAAGCGCACCCTTCAGGTGGTCGCCGAGCACTACGCGGTGCACCTCGACGACGCTCACGACGCCTCGGCCGATGCGATCGCCGCCGGCCGGGTCGCGCAGGCGCTCGCCGAGCGGTTCGCGCCCTGGCTGCCCGAGACGGTGCAGGAGCTGCACACGCGGCAGGTCGCCTGGGCGCGCGCTCAGGCCGCGAGCCTGACCGACTATTTCATCCAGATCGGGCGGCTCGACCCCGACGACCGCCTCGACGGCCGGTGGCCGATCCGCTGAGCCCAAAGCACATCGACCCCCGCCGAGGCGGGGGTCGATGGTCGCGGGGCAGACCGGTGTCCGGTCGTCGAGCGCCGCCGAACGGGTGACGGCTTACTTGGAGCCGAAGTTCTTGAAGCGCTGGTTGAACTTCTCGACACGACCGGCCGAGTCCATGATGCGCTGCTTGCCCGTGTAGAACGGGTGCGAGGCGGACGAGATCTCGACGTCGATGACGGGGTACTCGACACCGTCGAGCTCGATCGTCTTGTCGCTGGTCACCGTCGAACGGGTGAGGAAGGTCTCGCCCGAGCCGAGGTCGCGGAACACGACGGCCTGGTAGTCGGGGTGCATGTCAGTCTTCATGAAGGTCCTTTGAGGATGGTGCGCTGGATTTTGCCAGTGCGGTCAAAGTCTGGGGTGCGAACGCACCAAACAGCGATTCTATCAGCCTTGTGCCTCGCGCGCGGAATCGGCGGGACGCTGGGGCTCAGAGCGTGGCGCGGGCGGCGAAGCGGCCGCCGTCCTCGGAGAGCCGGATCGGCACGCCGAAGGTGTCGGTGAGCGCATCGGCGGTGAGGGTGTCGCGGATGGGTCCGGAGGCCACTACCTGGCCGTCCCGCAGGAGCAGCACGTGCGTGAATCCGATGGGGATCTCTTCGACGTGGTGGGTGACCATGATCATCGCCGGTGTCGTGGGTGCCTGCGCGTAGCCGCCGAGGAGCGCAAGGAGCTCTTCGCGCGCGCCGAGATCGAGGCTCGCGGTCGGCTCGTCGAGCAGCAGCAGTTCGGGGTCGGTCATGACGGCGCGGGCGATCTGGACGCGCTTCTGCTCGCCGTCGCTCAGGGTGCCGAAAGTGCGATCGGCGAGGTGGTCGAGCCGCCACTCGGCGAGGACGCGCAATGCGCGGCGCTCGTCGATGTCTTCGTAGTCCTCGCGCCACCGTCCGAGCACCGAGTATGCGGCCGTCAGCACCACGTTGAGCACCGTCTCCTCCGGCGGCACGCGGCGCGCCATGGCCGAGGACGCGAAGCCGATGCGGGGACGCAGCTCGAAGACGTCGGTGCGGCCGAGCCGCTCCCCCAGGATGGTGACGACACCAGAGGTCGGATGCAGCAGCGTGTCGGCCATCTGCAGCACCGTGGTCTTGCCTGCGCCGTTGGGGCCGAGGATCACCCAGCGCTGGTCGTCGCGGACCGTCCAGTCCAGGTGATCGACGATGTTCCGGGCGTTTCGGCGGACGACGACGTCGGAGTATTCGAGCACCTCGGGCATGCCGCTAGCCTATCGGCCGTCGGCGGCGACCTCCGCGTACAGCGCGGCGGTCTGGTCGGCGATGCGCTGCCAGCTGAAGTCGTCGGTCGCCCGCTGCCGACCGGCGGCGCCGTAGGCGCGAGCGCGCTCGGGATCGCTCACGACCTCCGTGAGCACGCGCGCGAGGTCGGACACGAAGCGCTCCGGATCCATCGGAGTGCCGGTGCCGTCCTGCATCTGGTCGATGGGCACCAGCCGCCCCGTGACGCCGTCGACGACGACCTCGGGGATTCCGCCGGTCGCCGTGCCGACGACTGCGGCGCCGCACGCCATCGCCTCGAGGTTCACGATGCCGAGGGGCTCGTACACCGAGGGGCAGACGAAGGTCGTCGCTGCGGTCAGGATGGCGCACAGCTCGTGGCGCGACAGCATCCGGTCCAGCCACACCACGCCGTCGCGCGACTGCTGGAGGCCCCGTACGAGGCCCTCGACCTCCGCCATGATCTGCGGCGTGTCGGGCGCGCCCGCGCAGAGGATCACCTGGACTTCGGCGGGCAGACGCTCGGCCGCGCGAAGGAAGTACGCAAGCCCCTTCTGGCGCGTGATGCGCCCGACGAACACCACCGACGGCCGCGCGGGATCGATGCCGAGCTCGCGCAGCAGTGCGGCATCCTCCACCGGCTGCCACGCCTGGACGTCGATGCCGTTGTAGATCACGCGCACGCGGGCGGGATCGAGCGCCGGGTAGCTGCGCAGGATGTCGGCGCGCATCCCCTCGCTGACGGCCACGATCGCCGCCGCGCCCTCGTAGGCCGTCCTCTCGATGAAGCCCGACACGGCGTAGCCGCCGCCGAGCTGCTCGGCCTTCCACGGCCGCAGCGGTTCGAGGCTGTGCGCCGTCACGATGTGCGGGATGCCGTGAAGCAGCGCCGCGAGGTGCCCGGCGAAGTTCGCGTACCAGGTGTGGCTGTGGACGACGTCGGCGCCGGCGACGTCCGTCACGATCTCGAGATCGGTGCCCAGGGTCTGCAGCGCGGCATTGGCCGCGGCGAGCTCGGCGGGCACGCCGTAGGAGGTCGTCCCGTCCTCGTCGCGCTGGGCGCCGAACGCTCGGACACGCACGTCGAGGCTCGTCCGGAGGGCCTTCACGAGCTCCGCCACATGCACCCCGGCACCCCCGTAGATCTCAGGCGGGTACTCCTTGGTGACGACGTCGACTCGCATGTCTCGAACGCTAGTACACCGGCTCGAGGGGTCATAGTGTGGGGCCATGCCAGCTGCACCCAAGGTCTTCGGAATCATCCTCGCCGGCGGCGAAGGCAAGCGGCTGATGCCGCTGACCGCGGATCGCGCGAAGCCGGCCGTGCCTTTCGGCGGGCAGTACCGGCTCATCGACTTCGCGATCTCGAACCTCATCAACTCGGGGCTGCGGCAGATCGTCGTGCTCACGCAGTACAAGTCCCACAGTCTCGACCGCCATATCTCGCAGACGTGGCGGATGTCGGCGCTGCTCGATTCGTACGTGGCCTCGGTGCCCGCACAGCAGCGCCTCGGCAAGCGGTGGTTCTCGGGATCTGCCGACGCGATCCTGCAGAGCCTCAACCTCATCATCGACGAGCAGCCCGACATCGTGGTCGTGATCGGCGCCGATCACGTGTACCGCATGGATTTCCGGCAGATGCTCGCCGCGCACATCGAGTCGGGCGCGCGGGCCACGGTCGCCGGCATCCGTCAGCCCATCTCGCTCGCGAACCAGTTCGGCGTGATCGACGTCGACAAGGACGACGCGGTGCTCATCAACGAGTTCCTCGAGAAGCCGCTCGACGCGACGGGGCTCGCCGACGCCCCAGACCAGGTGCTCGCCTCGATGGGCAACTACATCTTCGACGCCGACGCGCTGATCGAAGCCGTGGAGCACGACGGGGAGCTGCCGACGTCGAACCACGACATGGGCGGCGACATCATCCCCTACTTCGTCGGCCGCGGCGAGGCGGGCGTGTACGACATGAACCGCAACGACGTCCCGGGCTCGACCGATCGCGACCGCTACTACTGGCGCGATGTCGGCACGATCGACTCGTTCTTCGACGCGCACCGAGACCTCATCTCGACCCTCCCGGTGTTCAACCTCTACAACACCGATTGGCCGATCCACTCGCAGGCCGTCAACTCGCCGCCTGCGAAGTTCGTGCGCGACTCGGTCGGCCGCATCGGCAACGCGATCGACTCGATCGTCTCGCTCGGGTCGGTGCTCTCGGGCACGCACCTCGAGCGCAGCGTCGTGGGCCCGTGGACGCTCGCCGGCGGCGGATCGACGATCACCGACTCGGTGCTCTTCGACTACGTGCACGTAGGCGCGGGCGCGCGGATCCATCGGGCGATCCTCGACAAGAACGTCGTGCTCGACGAGGGCGCGACCGTCGGCGTCGACCGCGAACGCGACCTCGCCCGCGGCTTCACCGTGACCGACAGCGGCATCACGGTCGTCGGCAAGGGCATCCGCGTCGAACGGTGACCGGCGATTCCTCGGCGCCGATCCACGCCCGCTAGCGTGGAGGGATGCCTCGACCCGCGCGTTTCCTCGTCGTCCTGGACGCCGATTCGACCCTGATCCGCAACGAGGTCATCGAGCTCATCGCCGACGAGGCGGGGCGCGGCGCCGAGGTCGCCGCTGCGACGGAGGCCGCGATGCGCGGCGAGGTGGACTTCGCGACCAGCCTGCGCTCGCGGGTCACCGCTCTCACGGGCGTGCCGGTCGCGGCGTTCGCGCGCGTGCTCGCGCGGATCGAG
>NZ_RRYE01000070.1 GCF_004010105.1 Microbacterium sp. CPCC 204701 | reverse complement strand
GCCAGCGCCGAAGCGGCGGCCTCGGCGGTGCCGCGCAGCGCCGTGATGCGCATGTCGTGTTCCGACACGAGGGCGCTCTGCGCGGCGATGTCGGCGTCGAGCGCGTCGAGCTCGGCCCGCGCGCGGATCACGCCGCGTGCCGCCTCGGCTGCGGCATCCTGCGCCTCCCCCAGGCCGTCACCGATCGTCCCGATCTCGGCACGCGCCTCGTCGATCATGGCCTGCGACACCGTGGTGAGCTCGATGCGGTCCTCGTCCTCGGCCTCGCCGAGGAGCGCCAGGCGCTGGCCGGCGAGCGCGTAGAGACTTCGGAGCCGCTCCTGCACCCGTTCGAGCGAGTGCGCGACGCGCCGCGCGCGGTCGACGGACTCGGAGCGCTGATCGTTCTCGAGCTGCTCGAGGCGCACCCGGGCGTTGTCGAGCCGCTCCTGCAGCACCATCCGCTCGGCGTGACGCTCGTGCTCGCTCCGCGCGTAGGAGGCGAGTTCCGCACGCAGGGCGACGATCTCATCGGCGAACAGGCGCGCTTTGGCGTCGCGCACCACCGCCGCGATCGTCGCGGCCTCGCGCGCGATCTCGGCCTGCCGGCCCAGAGGCTTCAGCTGGCGGCGAAGCTCGCCGGCGAGATCGCTCAGGCGGGTCAGGTTCGCCTCCATCGCCTCGAGCTTGCGCAGGGTCTTCTCTTTGCGGCGACGGTGCTTGAGGATGCCTGCGGCCTCTTCGATGAAGCCGCGGCGATCCTCGGGCGTCGCCTGCAGAACGCTGTCGAGTCGTCCTTGCCCGACGATGACGTGCATCTCGCGGCCGAGACCGGAGTCGCTCAGCAGCTCTTGCACGTCGAGCAGCCGGCAGGTCTCACCGTTGATCGCATACTCGCTCGCACCGTTTCGGAACAGCGTCCGGCTGATGGTGACCTCGGAGTACTCGATCGGCAGCGCGCCGTCGCTGTTGTCGATCGTCAGCTGCACCTCGGCGCGGCCGAGCGGACCGCGCGTCGCGGTGCCGGCGAAGATGACGTCCTCCATCTTGCCGCCGCGGAGCGTCTTGGCCCCCTGCTCGCCCATCACCCAGGCGAGCGCGTCGACCACGTTGGACTTGCCGGATCCGTTGGGGCCGACGATGCAGGTCACGCCGGGTTCGAGCGCGAACGTCGTCGGCTGGGCGAACGACTTGAACCCTTTGAGCGTCACGCTCTTCAGGTGCATGGATGCGCCCTCCACCCCGGTCGATTACCCGCCTACGCTACCCGAGGACGCTCCTACGCCCGCGAAGGCGAGCCGCGGGCGGACGGATGCCGCGACACGCCCGTCGTCATCCGAATCTGCAAGAATGCTTGACGCGGGTCTCAGAGTCGCGCTAATGTCGCTTTTCGCGTCTGAAGTCGAGAAAGGAGGTCCCCGATGATGCACATGAACACCACTGGATTCGCCGCTGCAGGCGGAGCGAATCGTTCGTGCGCGCTGGGGACCGTCTCCTTCGGCGCCACGCTGAGCGGCCGCTTCCCCGCCGCCATCTGACCCGCGCAGGAGAGGACTCTGCCCGTCTCCGGGCATCCTCACCTCGCGCCGCTCCGGTTCCCGGACGCCGTCCCGCCTGAGGACGTCGACTCCGACCGACCGGCCAGCAGCGCCTCCCTGCCTCCGACCCGTCGTGCTGCGGCACGGCATCTCCGCCTCGGGCGTCCGCTCGCGGCATCACCCCATCCGGAAAGCGAAACCATGAACACCCTTCTCGCGCCGCAGCGCCGCGACGAGCCGTATCAACGTGACGACCTGCTGTCGGACACGCTGCGACTCTCGAGCCGCGACACGCGCACCACCCTCTTCGACCGCGTCGCACTCCACGTGGGCCTGCGCCTGCTGCTGTGGAGCACGCGCAACCCGCGCCTCGCGGACGACCGCCACCGGCATGCGCACGCGCGCCGGCACCACGAGGCGACTGTGCAGAGCACACGAGCACATCAGCGCGATGCTCTCCTGCTCGCGCCTCGCCAGTGATCGCCGACGGGTCCGTCACCCGGCCACCGGGTGACGGACCCCTGGGCGCGCTACCGAAACCGACTCCGAAAGACACACCGTCATGAAGACCCTCACCGACGTCGAGATCCGCCCTCTCGTCATCCCCGATTCCATCGACTCTCCCGATGCCGCCGACTTCGCGGGGATGGTGCGCGTGCGCAACGCCATCTACCGCGAGGTCTCGGGGCACGACGACCATCGCATCAGCGCCGACGAGCTCCTCCCGCACTACCGCACGACCCCCTACGAGCGACGCCTCGCCTGGGTGATCCTCGACGGCGGCGCCGTCGTCGGGCGTGTCGGACTCGACCTTCCGAACGAGACGGGCTCCAAGGTCGCGTTCTGGCTCATCGAGCTGCTGCGTGATTCGTGGGGACGCGGCATCGGCTCGTCCGCCTACGTCCTCGTCGAGCGCACCGCGCGCGAGAACGGACGTACGGTGCTGCAGGCCTGGGCCGAGCACCCCGAGGCGCCCGGCCCCCGCCTCGCGCCGCCGACCGGGTTCGGCGAGATCCCGCGCGATCACGGGGCGCGCTTCTTCCTGCGCCACGGCTACACCCTCGAGCAGGTCGAACGCAACAGCGCCTTCGACCTGACCGGGTCGTACGACCACGTGGAGCGCCTGCTCGCCGAGGCCCGGACGGCGTCGACGGACTACCGCGTGGTGCAGTGGTTCGCTCCGACGCCGCCGGACTACGCCGACGGGTACGCGTGGATGAAGTCGCGCATGTCGACGGACGCCCCGTCGGCGGGCATCGAGTTCGATGAGGAATCATGGGATGCCGCGCGCATCGCCCAGCACGACGCACGGTACACCGACACCGGGCGGACGCTGCAGGTCACGGCCGCGCAGCACATCGAGACGGGCACGCTGTGCGCGTTCAACGAGCTCGTGATCGGCAAGGATCGCACGGAGGCCACGCATCAGGAGGACACGCTCGTGCTCAAGGAGCACAGAGGGCACAAGCTCGGCACCCTCGTCAAGTGCGCAGCGCTGCTGTCGTGGCGAGATGTCGCTCCGCAGTCCCCGCGCGTGATCACATACAACGCGGAAGAGAATCGCCCGATGCTCGACATCAACGAGGCGATCGGATTCGCGCCCATCGCATACGAGGGCGCGTGGAAGAAGGTGCTCGATGACTGACCTCGCACAACCGGGAGTTCTCACGGTGGAGCGCGTGACGGTGCCGGAGAAGCTTGATGCTCCCGAGGCGCGCGTCTTCGCCGAGATGGTGCGCATCGCCAACGCGGTGTGCCGTCACGACGCCGGCCACGACTACCTGCACGAGGAGCCTGAGGAGATGCTCGGCTTCTGGCAGGACCAGTCCGACTGGACCCAGCTCGGCTTCGCGGTGCTGCGGGACGACGCCGTGCTGGGCGTGGTGAAGCTGATGATCTCGAACGAGCCCGACGCCGGCGCAGTCGAGTTCGACCTCATGGTCGATCCGCCGCTCTGGGGCCAGGGAGTCGAGGAGCTGCTCCTTGCGGAGGTCGAGCGAGAGGCCCGCGAGCGCGGACTCACGACGATCCAGACGTGGACGCTCCACCGCCCCGGCATGCCCGGCCCCCGGCTGAGCCCGTCGACCGGCTGGGGCGAGATCCCAGCCCATGATCGCCAGACAGCGTTCCAGGTGGCGAACGGCTTCACGCTGGAGCAGGTCGAACGCAACAGCGTGTTCGATCTCACCGGCGATCTCGGGCTCGTGAAGCGGATGCTCGCCGACGCGCTGGCCGCGGCCGGGTCCGACTACCGCCAGATCGCGTGGACGGCGCCGACCCCACCCGAGTTCCAGGACGGGTTCGCCTACGCCCTCTCGCGCTTGTCGACGGATGCGCCGCAGGGGGGCATGGTCGTCGACGAGCAGCGGTGGGACGCCGCGCGCGTGCGGCGGCGCGACGCCCGCCAGCAGGCCCAGGGGCTGACGGTATCGGTCGCCGCGGTGCTGCACGAGCCGACCGGGACGATCGCCGCCTATAACGAGCTGGTCATCGCCGACGACCACGGCGGCGCCACGCAGCAGTACGGCACACTCGTCTTGAAGGAGCACCGCGGACACCGCCTGGGCGCCCTCGTGAAGTGCGCGAACCTGCTGCGCTGGCGGCAGCTCGTGCCCGAGTCGCCGCGCGTCTCGACGTTCAACGCCGAGGAGAACCGCCACATGCTCGACATCAACGAGGCGATCGGGTTCGTCCCCGCCTCGTATGCGGGTGCGTGGAAGAAGACGCTCGACGTGTGACCGAACGGATGCCGCCGGCTCAGGCTTGCGGGGACCGCTGGCAGCGCGGGCAGAAATGGCTCGAGCGGTTCGTGAACGACACTCGCACGATCGGTCGGCCGCACCGGGGACACGGCTCCCCGGTGCGGCCGTACGCGTTGAGCGAGTGCGCGAAGTAGCCGGCCTGGCCGTTCACGTCGACGTACTGCGCGTCGAAGCTCGTGCCGCCCTCGGCCAGGGCCTTCTCGAGCACGTGCCGCACCTCGGCCAGCAGGCGCCCGGCGGCACGCGTCGACAGCATCCGCGCCGGCGTCTCGGGATGGATGCGGGCCGCCCACAGCGACTCGTCGGCGTAGATGTTGCCGATCCCGCTGGTCACGGTCTGGTCGAGCAGCACCCGTTTGATCGCGGAGTCCTTGCGTGCGAGCGCGCGCCGGAATCCGGCATCCGAGAAGGCGGGATCGAGCGGGTCGCGGGCGATGTGCGCCACCTGCGAGGGGACGAGCGCCTCGGCACTGCCGAAGCCGCCGGCCGCACCGTCGGCGGTCGGCACGAGTTCGTCGAGCGCGAGGGACCCGAACGTCCGCTGATCGGCGAACACGATCGCGAGCTCGCCGTGCTGCGGGTGCGCGAAGTCGAAGCGCACGCGCTCGTGGCGTTCGAGCGCGGCGCCCGGCATGCGCAGCAACATCTGCCCGCTCATGCCGAGATGCCCGACGACGGCCTCCGTCGGCTCTGCGGAGCCTGTGACGGACAGGAGTGGCAGCCACAGGAACTTCCCCCGGCGGGCGGCCCCACGGATGACGCGTCCGGTCACCGCCGCTTCGAAGTGCGCGCCATCGCCGGAGTGTCGCGTCAGCGCGCGCTCGTCGAGCACCGTGACGCCCGTCACCGTCGCGCCCGTCACCGCGGGAGCGAGGCCCGCCCGGACGACCTCGACCTCGGGAAGTTCAGGCACGCCCGCTGAGCTCCCGCCAGGCCCCGAGGGCGGCGGCCATCTCGGCGTGCTTCTTACTGGTGCCCGCGCCTTCGGCCATGAAATCGCCGACGAGCACGGTCGCCGTGAATCTGCGGTCGTGATCGGGACCGGTCGAGGTCACCGAGTACACCGGCGGCTCGAATCCGCCGCGCGCGGCGAGCTCCTGCAGGGCGGTCTTGGGGTCCATCGCGGCGCCGTAGCGCTCGGGGTTTTCCAGGAGCGGCTCGACGAGCCGCAGCACGAGCCCGGTGGCGGCATCCGGACCCGCCGAGAGATACGCCGCCCCGAAAATGGCCTCCATGGTATCGGCGAGGATCGAATCCTTGTCGCGGCCGCCGGTGAGGTCTTCGCCGCGGCCGAGCAGCAGGTGCTCCCCCAGGCCGATGCCCCGGGCGATCTCGGCGAGCGCTACGGTCGACACGACGCTCGCGCGGCGCTTCGCAAGCGCCCCCTCATCGAGATCGGGGTGCCCCGTGAACAGGCGTACGGTCACGGCGAGCCCGAGCACGGAGTCGCCGAGGAACTCGAGGCGCTCGTTGTGCGGGCCCTGGCCGTTCTCGTAGGCCCACGACCTGTGCGTGAGCGCAAGCGACAGAAGCTCGGGGTCGATTCCGACTCCGAGCTTCCGCGTGAGTTCTGCGAGCGCGGTGCGCTCGGCAGCGACGTCGGTCACGTCAGGCGCGCGACGATCAGACGTCGGCGACCTTGCGGCCCTTGTACTCGAGGAACAGCTCCGTGCCCTGCGAGTCGGTGACGACCTTCGCCTGGTGGGGACGGCTGTAGACGACCTTGCCGTTCTCGACGGTCTTGACGAGCGTGGGGGCCTCGGCCTTCCACTGCGCGCGACGCGAGCGCGTGTTGGAACGGGAGACCTTCCGCTTCGGGGGGTTGCCTGCCATAGCTTGCTCTCTTCTGTGTTCTCGACGCCGGCTCAGCCGCGGGAGCGCGGAGTTTCGTCGTCGTGGCTCGTGGTGAAGTCCTGGAGCGCAGCCCACCGTGGATCGAGGGGCTCGCGCTGCTGTGACCCGGTGCTGTCGGCCAGCCGCTCGCCCGTGACCGGGTCGAGGCCGGGGCAATCCGGCTGACACACCGGCTGAAACGGAAGCGCCAGGACGACTGCTTCCCTGACCAGAGTTTCAAGATCCACGTGGTCGTCTTGAACCTCGAAGTCAGCTTCTTCCTGCCCAGGATACGCGAAAAGCTCCTGAATCTCGACTTGGAGCCCCTCGGCGACATCGGTGAGGCAGCGGCTGCAGACGCCGGTGTACTGGGTGCCGATCTCACCCGAGACGAGGATCCCCTCGTGGACCGACTCGAGGCGGACGTCGACGGCGAGCGGCTCGCCCTCGTCGACGGCGACCAGTCCCTCACCCCACCTGGCGGGCGCCGGCACGTCGAGCGAGTGCTCGCGCATCTCGCCGGGGCGGTGCACGAGATCGCGCACGGGAAGGACGAACGGACCCGTCACATGCTTTCTGACCACGATCCCCCATCGTAGTCGCGCTCGGTCGCCGCGGCGTCGGCACCCGGAGGCCCGTCAGATGCCGCGCGCTCCGGTGTCGAGGAACCGCGCGACCGGTGGGGGGACGAACGGCGAGATGTCTCCGCCCAGTGACGCGACCTGCCGCACCAGCGAGCTCGAGACGAGCGCATGGGCGGGGTCGGGCAGCAGGAACACCGTCTCGACGTGGGCGAGGTGGCGGTTGACGATCGCCATCGGCGTCTCGTACGCGACGTCGATCTGCGAGCGGATGCCCTTCACGAGCACGCTCGCTCCGACATCCGTGGCGTAGTCGACGAGAAGCCCCATGCTCCACGAGGCGACGACGACCTCGCCGTCGATGTCGCTCTCGGCGATGCACTGCTCCAGCAGCGACTGGCGCTGCGCGATGGGCAGCATCGCCTCCTTGCCGGGGTTGTGTACGACGAGCACGTGAAGCTGGTCGTACAGCGACGCGGCGCGTCGGATGACATCGAGATGGCCGAGGGTCGGCGGGTCGAACGATCCCGGGACGACGGCGATCCGGCTGCTCATGCGACCAGCCTAGTGGGCATGCCGAAGGTGCTCCGGCGCGGTCAGTTCTTGGCGAGGGCCGCGCGCTCGGCCATGCCGACGCTGCGTTGGAGGGCCGCCGCGAGGCCGGGATGCCGGTCGAGCGCCGGGTCGTCGGAGAGGACGTGCTCAGCGGCGATGCGGGCCTCGGCGATGATGTCGGCGTCCTTCACGACTCTCAACAGTCGCAGCGACGACCGCGCGCCGGACTGCGCGTCGCCGAGCACATCGCCCTCGCCGCGGAGCTCGAGGTCGACCTCGGCCAGCGCGAACCCGTCGAGCGTGGACGCGACCGCCTCCACACGCGCGCGGGCAGGGCTGCCCGCCGAGGCCTCGGTCACGAGCAGACACAGGCCGGGAACTCCGCCGCGCCCGACGCGGCCGCGCAGCTGGTGTAGCTGCGACACGCCGAACCGGTCCGCCTCGAGGATCGCCATCGTCGAGGCGTTCGGCACATCGACGCCCACCTCGACGACCGTCGTCGCCACGAGCACGTCGACGTCGCCGCGCGCGAACGCCTGCATGACGGCATCCTTCTCGTCGGAGGGCATCCTGCCGTGCAGGATCTCGACCCGGATGCCCTCGAAGGACGGATGCCTCGACAGCAGGTCGGCGACCTGCACCACGCCCCATCGGGTGCGGGGCGCTTCGCCCGCCGTGTCGCCGACCGGCTCGTCGGCGGTGTCGTCCTTCGAAAGCGCGTCGGCGTCGATGGCGGCGCACACGACGAACGCTTGCCGCCCCTTGCCGACCTCCTCGGCGATGCGTTCCCACACACGCCCGAACCAGCCCGGGCGTTCGGCGAGCGGCGCGACGAAGGTCTCGATCCCGGCCCGGCCGGTGGGCATCGTGCGGATCGTCGACACGTCGAGGTCGCCGAACACCGTCATCGCGACAGTGCGCGGGATCGGCGTCGCCGTGAGCACCAGCGCGTGCGGGGACGAGCCCTTCGCGCGCAGGGACTCGCGCTGGTCGACGCCGAACCGATGCTGCTCGTCGACGACGACGAGCCCGAGGTCGGCGAAGGTCGTGCTCTCGCTCAGCAGGGCGTGCGTGCCGACGACGATGCGCGCCTGTCCGGACGCGACGCGCAGCGCCGCCTTGCGCCGCTCGGCCGCGGAGAGCTGCCCGGTCAGAAGGGTCGGCATGAGCTCGGGGGCGAGCCGGGGTCCGAGCAGCCGCGCGATCGATCGCAGATGCTGCGCGGCCAGCACCTCGGTGGGCGCGATGAGGGCCGACTGGCCGCCGTTCTGCGCGACCTGGAGCATCGCGCGCAGCGCGACGAGGGTCTTGCCGGATCCGACCTCACCCTGCACCAGGCGGTTCATCGGCCAGTCGCCCTGCAGGTCGCGCTCGATCTCGTCGCCGACGCTGAGCTGGTCGGGCGTGCGCGGGAACGGCAGCGTTTCGTCGAACCGCTCGAGGAGCGGGCCGGGGTGTCGCCTGGTGGCCGACATGGCGCGCACGAACGCTCGCTGCTGCAGCAGCGCCGCCTGCAGGACGAAGGCCTCCTGCATGCGCAGCGTCGCCCGGGCGGGCTCGATCTCGTCGAACGACGCCGGTCGGTGGATGCGCTCGATGGCCTCCCGCGCGGGAACGAGGGCGTGACGCGCGCGGAGCTCGTCGGGGAGCGGCTCAGGCACATCGCCGAGGCCGTCGAGCACGAGCTCGACGATCTTCTGCAGCTGCCAGCTCGCCACGGTACTCGTAGCCGGGTAGATCGGGATGGGGAGGTTCGCGTTCGCCTCGGCCGTGAGGCGCGCCGTTTCTTCATCGGCGAACAGCTCGTAGTCCGGATGCGCGAGCTGCTTGGTGCCACGGTACTCCCCCACCTTGCCTGCGAAGATCCCCCGGCGTCCGGGCCTGAGGTCCTTCACCCGCCAGGTCTGGTTGAAGAACGTGAGTGAGAGATCGCCGTGGCCGTCGCTGATGACGACCTCGAGGATCGAGCCGCTCCGGTTCTTCATGCGGCGCTCGCCTACCCGCCGGACCTCGGCCACGATCGTGACGGCTTCGCCGACGGGCAGCGACGAGATGGGGGTGAGCTCCCCGCGCCGCGCGTACCGGCGGGGGTAGTGGGTGAGCAGATCACCCACGGTGGTCATGCCGAACGCCCGCTCGAGCGCCGCCGCCGTCTTGCCGCCGATCGCGCCGCCCAGCCGCGAGTCGAGGGTGAAGGACGCCATGTCTTCGAGGTTAGCGCGAAGGGCCTACAAGCTATCGTGAGGGTGTGACGCGCATCATCGCGGGCAGTGCCGGCTCCCTTGTGCTCGATGTCCCCGATGCCGGCACGCGACCCACCAGCGACCGCGTGCGCGAGTCGCTGTTCGGCGCGCTCGAGGCGGCCGACGCACTGCGAGGTGCCGCGGTCCTCGACCTCTACGCGGGTTCCGGTGCGCTCGCACTCGAGGCGGTCAGCCGCGGTGCCGCGTCGGCCGATCTGGTCGAGAAGTCGCCGCGCGCGGCATCCGTCGCCCAGCGCAATGCCGGCAGGGTCGCCAAGGCGGTCGGCGCCGACGCCGCCGTCCGGGTGCACCGCAGCTCGGCCGACGCCTTCCTGCGCGCGACGAGCGGGACGTTCGACCTCGTCTTCCTGGATCCCCCCTATGACGTCGGCGAGACCGAGCTGGCGTCGACGCTCGCACTGCTGGTGCCTCGCCTGGCAGACGGCGCGGATGTCGTCATCGAGCGCGCAGCGCGCTCGCCCGAGCCGACGCTGCCGGCAGGACTCACCTCGACGAGGTCGAAGCGCTACGGCGACACGGCGCTGTGGTGGGCCACGGCCGACGGGTCCGCGACCGGCTGATTCACCCGGTGAGCTCGTCCCAGTCGCGGTACGGATCCCAGCCCGTGCGTCCCGAGTGCGGCCGGCCGTCGACGAGCACGTCGTGCTCGCCGCGCGGCTGAACCACGCCGATGCTGCGGAAACCCTGGGGCAGCGCCCGGTCGGAAGGAAAGGTCGCCAGCAGCGCGTGGTCCTCACCGCCGGTGAGCGCCGACGCCGGGTCGGCGCCGAGCGCCGCGGACTCGATCGAGAGCGTGACGCCGGATGCCTCGGCCAAGCGCGATGCGTCCAGTACGAGCCCGTCCGACACGTCCATCATCGCGGAGGCGCCGGCGTCGGCGGCCGCCGGCCCGAGTGCAACCGGCGGGGACGGGCGCAGCTGCGCGGCGAGGTCGTCCTGCTCCTCCGGCGTGAGCAGGCGCTCGTCGATCGCCGTCGGCCGGCCGTCGGCATCCGTGAATTGCTCGAACAGCACGCGCAGGCCGCGACCGGCCCGTCCGAGCTGGCCG
>NZ_RRYE01000007.1 GCF_004010105.1 Microbacterium sp. CPCC 204701 | reverse complement strand
CGGTCAGTCGCGTCCGGCGCAGGTCGCCGACGAGCCCTGGTCGACCCCCGGTTCGGCGAACGCCGGCGGCGCGGCCGGCGGCGACGCGTGGGCCGCTCCCGGCGCCTACGGCGACGACACCCCGTTCTGACGCTTCGCCGGGCTCAGCGACCGGATCCCGGCGCTGACGTCGCGCGAGGCATCCAACTCTCGAAATCTCAGTAAGGAAACACCATGGCTGGAAAGGCAACCGGCGACCGCCGGAAGCCGCGGAAGGGCGCGAAGAACGCCGCCCCCGCGAAGGCGATCCGTGTCGGCGTCATCGACTACAAGGACGTCGCCACCCTCCGCAAGTTCATCTCGGAGCGCGGCAAGATCCGCGCCCGTCGTATCACCGGTGTGTCGGTGCAGGAGCAGCGTCTGATCGCGAAGGCGATCAAGAACGCGCGCGAGATGGCGCTCCTGCCCTACGCCGGCGCTGGCCGCTAAGGAGTACCGACATGGCAAAGCTCATTCTCACGAACGAGGTCGCCGGGCTCGGAAGCGCCGGAGACGTGGTCGAGGTCAAGAACGGGTACGCCCGCAACTACCTCATCCCCCAGGGCTTCGCGGTCGCGTGGACCCGCGGTGGCGAGAAGCAGGTGGCGTCGATCCGCGCCGCCCGTGAGGCGCGCGCGATCCACGACCACGAAGAGGCCGTGGCCCTCAAGGACGCCCTCGAGGGCAACAAGGTCAAGCTGTCGGTCAAGGCCGGCGCCGAGGGCCGTCTCTTCGGTGCGGTGAAGACCTCCGACGTCGCCGACGCGGTCAAGGCCGCGGGCCTCGGCGACCTCGACAAGCGCAAGATCCACATCACCTCGCCGATCAAGTCGGTGGGCGAGCACGAGGCGACGATCCGTCTTCGCGACGACCTCACCGCCGTGATCACCCTCCAGGTGGTCGCTGCCAAGTAGGGCGTCGCACAGCGAAGCGCGGATGCCGCGGGTCCCACGGATCCGCGGCATCCGCGCTTTCTGGTTCGGTGCCCACGCGGTCTCGTGGAGAACCGCGCAGACGCCTGGCACCGACGGGTGCCGCGAGCCCCCCGGGTCGCGGCACCCGCCGATTCGAGGCCCCCGACCACCGCCGTCCGATCCAGGCAATGCCGGACCACGGCGGTCGAAGGCGGCTTGGGTGGCGGGAGGGTCGTCCTGGGGTGACGACCCTCCCGCCCGCTCGCACAGGTCGAAGCGAGGGCTTCGTCTGGGGCGCGAGTGCCCCGACTCGACCTATGCCGAGCGTCGCCGCGACACGCGCGCGATCACACCGGCCACCAGGAGCAGAAGCCCCATCAGCAGCGCGGGGAGCGCACCCGGTCCTCCCGTCGTGGCGAGTTCTGTGCCCGCCGATCCTGCCGCAGAGCCCGTGACGCTGTTCGAGCCGCCACTCGTCGTGCCGTCACCGGGGTTGGTGGGGTCAGCGGGATCGGTGGGATCGGTCGGGTCCGTGGGATCGGTGGGATCGGTCGGGTCCGTGGGATCGGTGGGATCGGTCGGGTCCGTGGGATCCGTGGGATCCGTGGGATCGACCGGGTCGGTCCGCCCGCCCGGCCCTTCGGTGGTGCTGTCGCCGACGATCGAGATCGCGTTGAGGCCCATGGTGATCGGCAGCGACATCGGCGCCAGGATCTGCGTGCCGCCGAGGATCGAGCCGAGGCCGCCGGTCGCCGCCGTCGTACCCGGACCGCTTGCCGTGGCCGGGGCCGCGGAAACCCCGCTCGACGTGCTGTCGCCGATGAGTGAGATGGCGTTGCCGACGGCCGTGATGGGGGCTGTGATCGGGGCGAGCACCTGGGTGCCGCCGAGGATCGAGTCCGCGCCGTCGGTGGTGGTGGTGTTCGAGCCGCCGGTGGTTGCGGTGCCGGGCGTGGTGGCTGCGTCGGTGCTGGTGCTGTCGCCGATGAGTGAGATGGCGTTGCCGACGGCCGTGATGGGGGCTGTGATCGGGGCGAGCACCTGGGTGCCGCCGAGGATCGAGTCCGCGCCGTCGGTGGTGGTGGTGTTCGAGCCGCCGGTGGTTGCGGTGGCTGCGTCGATGCTGGTGCTGTCGCCGATGAGCGAGATGGCGTTGCCGACGACCGTGATGGGGGCGCTGAGCGACACCAGACCCTGAGTGCCCGAGAGCAGCCCGCCGGCACCTGTCGTCTCGGCACTTCCCGCGGGTGCGCCGGCAGGCGCGGGGGCGGGCGTCGAGGCATCCGTCGACGTGCTGTCGCCGACGACCGAGATGGCGTTGCCGACGACCGTGAGCGGCACGTTCACCGACACGAGGGCCTGAGTGCCGGACCCGGTGCCGCTCTCACCGCTCGCGACAGCAGTCGGAGCCGGGGCCGGAGCAAGCGCCGGTGCGGCCGCCTGCTGGCTGGAGGAGTCTGCGATCACCGACAGCGAGGTTCCGCTGATGCTGATCGGGAGGTTGATGTCGATGATGGCCTGCGTTCCCGAGAGCAGCCCTTCCTCACCGGTGGTCTCGGCCGCGTGCGCGACCGTCGCGCCGAGCAGCGTGATGCCGCCGGCCAGAAGCGTGCCCCATAGGGCGCGCTTGCAGAAAGTACGCATGGTTGTTCCCCTTGTGTGTGATCGATCGGTTTTCGCAGTGCGTGAGGGCGCACGGCTAGCGCGTGACGACGCGCTGCTTGCCGTATGCCGCGATGAAGAACGCGGCGGCGAGCCGATCAGTCAGGGGAGACGTCGGTGGATCCGGCGGGCGCCGGCGGGACACGGTCGTCCTCGGCTCCGGCACGGCGCACCCAGGCACGGTGTGCGGCGAGCGGAAGGAGGGCAGCCACTGCCCAGGCGCCGGGACCCGCACCACCGGATCCCGCGGAAGAAGAGGCGAGCGGGCAGAGCCCACCCGCAGCACCAGGGACTCCGCCGTGGCCCGCAGGGGCGGAGGCGGAGACGATCGAGCCGTTGTCGGCCGACGAGACGATGACGGATGCCGATTCCCATGCGGCGCGCAGCGCAGCTGCGGGGGAGAACGCTGCGGTCGAGTCATCCGCCAGTGCCGCGATCGAGGGCGCGGCGGAAGCGACGTCGCCCGGGGTGCCGTCGGTGCCGCCGGGCGCCTGAGGCCCATCGACGACACCGGGAAGGCCGGGGCTGCCGGGAAGCCCGGGCCCGCCGGGGGTGGAGCCGTCGACCGGCGGCTGGCCGATGGTCGAGCCCGTGTCATCCACCGCGCCGACGACGCCGTTGAGCGTGTCGTCGACGGTCTGCCCGAGGTCGGTCACCGCGTCGTCGAGACCGATGCCCGAGACGATGCCGCCGACGACGGGAACCTCGGTGACGAGGTCGACGACCGGGGCGGTGATTCCCGAGACGACGCCGCCCGAGACGATCTCGGTCACAGGCTGGGTGACGGTGCCGACCACCGAACCGACAGTCTGCGCGACCTGGCGCACGGGCTGCTGAACCGGAGCCGGCGCCACACCGACGACCGTGTCGACGGTCTTCGTGACGCCGGTCGTGACCGTCGAGACGGTGTCGGTGACGGTGGAGGCCGTGCTGTCGACGAGCGACGTCACGGCGCCGAGCGCACCCTCGAGCAGTCCGTTGCGGTCGGAGTCGTCGGCATTCGCGTGCGAGGCGCCGAGGCCCAGCGCGAGCGAGAGCACGATCCAGGCGAACGCGGTCGCGGCCCCGATCAGGGCCAGCCGCACGAGCCTCGGCAGTTGCGAGGTTGCGATCTTCACGTTCACCTCCCACGACGAACAGCGCCACACGCTCCAGAACGGACGTGCGTGAGAGTGCCTGGACTTGAGACGTTAGCGTGTGCCGACCGGTGTGTCCAGGAACTCGCGGGCCGAGATCGGCGCACTGCCGAGCCTCCGCGCGCGCGGAGCATGCTCATGTGCGCGCGCAGCGGCGCCCGTCCCCGGAATTGTGCACAGGTGCCCCCTCGGTGCAAAACCTTAAAGAGGGACTTCAACCACATCCTCCTCCACAGCCTGTGAAATGCGCAGCCCCTGATCAGGCGCGGTTTTCGAAGCGGGGGAGCACGAGAACCCGGGAGTTGTCCACAGCCGTTGTTCACAGGGGCATCGGCGTTTCTCGCAGTCTTTCCACACAGTTATCCACAGGGCATGTTGCGAGTGTCGGAGGGCGTCCTTAGCGTGGGGTTCGGCCCAATCGGGGGGCGTGCTGCAGCAGTGCGGCAATTACCGGATCGCGCATGTGAGCGAGTCGACGAGCAGGGTGCCCAAGCACCCTGTCGGTCGAGTGCGCTCGCATGCCGCCGTGCCGTCCGGCGCACGTCGCCCCGAGCTCGGACGATGGAACGAACGATCTGGAGGACGCGCAGCCTATGTCGATCGCCGACATCTCCGAGGAGCGCATGGGGGGTCCCCGTGAGTACGAGCGCACTCCCCCGCACGACCTGCTCGCCGAGCAGAGCGCCCTCGGCGGAATGCTGCTGTCGAAGGATGCCGTCGCCGACGTCATCGAGACGCTTCGGGGCACCGACTTCTACATCCCCAAGCACGAGCTGATCTTCGAGGCCATCCTCACGCTCTACTCGCACGGAGAGCCGACCGACGTCGTCGCGGTCACCGACGAGCTCATCAAGACCGGAGAGCTGCAGCGCGCCGGCGGCGCCGACTACCTGCACACGCTCACCTCGATCGTGCCGACCGCCGCCAACGCCGGCTACTACGCGTCGATCGTGTCGGAGCGCGCGCTGCTGCGGCGCCTGGTCGAGGCCGGCACGCGCATCGTGCAGATGGGGTACTCGGGGCAGGGCGAGGCGCTCGACCTGGTCAACAACGCCCAGGCCGAGATCTATTCGGTGACCGGTGCGGAGGCAGCCGAGGACTACGTGCCGCTCACGATCGCGGTGGATGCCGCGGTCGAAGAGATCGAGGCGGCGCGGGGTCGTGACGGCCAGATGACCGGCATCCCGACCGGCTTCGCGGGTCTCGACCAGCTGACCAACGGGCTGCACCCGGGGCAGATGATCATCATCGCCGCACGACCTGCGATGGGCAAGAGCACCCTGGCTCTGGATTTTGCGCGGGCCGCCGCGATCAAGCACGACATGCCGACGATCTTCTTCTCGCTCGAGATGGGGCGCAGCGAGATCGCGATGCGTCTCATGAGCGCCGAGGGCGCGGTGCCGCTGCAGTCGATGCGCAAGGGCACGCTCGATTCACGCGACTGGACGACGATCGCCGCGACGCGGGGTCGCATCAATGACGCACCGCTCTACATCGACGACAGCCCGAACATGACGCTCGTCGAGATCAGGGCGAAGTGCCGCAGGCTCAAGCAGCGGGCCGGATTGAAGATGGTCGTCATCGACTATCTGCAGCTCATGACCTCGGGCAAGCGCGTGGAGTCGCGACAGCAGGAGGTCTCGGAGTTCTCGCGTGCCCTCAAGCTCCTCGCCAAAGAGCTGCAGTGTCCGGTGATCGCGCTGTCGCAGCTGAACCGTGGTCCCGAGCAGCGCGCCGACAAGAAGCCCGCCCTCTCCGATCTCCGCGAGTCGGGCTCGATCGAGCAGGACGCCGACATGGTCGTGCTGCTGCACCGCGAGGCGGCCTACGAGAAGGACTCCCCGCGCGCCGGTGAGGCCGACCTCATCGTGGCCAAGCACCGCAACGGCCCTACCGACACGATCACAGTCGCCTTCCAGGGCCACTTCTCGCGCTTCACCGACATGGCGCCGGGCGACTTCGGGTGAGGTGTAGGTTCCGGTTGGAGTCGTCCGTTTCGCGGGTGAGATGTCCACCGCGTGTCCAAATGGACATTTCGGCCCCGGTGCTAATGCTCCGCTCGGCGCCGAATCGTGCGAAGGTGCTCGTGTGACTTCTCCGCAATCGCTCAGCGGTGCCGACCGCCGACTCGCTGCAACTATGGCCGCGGACTGAGTCGAGAGAGTGCCCTTCCTGTTGGAGTCCCAGGCACCTGACGACGGCCGACGCCGGACGGCTTCACCCGAGCTCGAGCGTTGCGGCGGGCACGCTCGATGCCGCTGGTGAGACACGCATCGCCTCGTGGCAGTCCGCGCGTCTCAGGCGGTATCGTTCGGCTGCACAGACCGCTGCGTGGGCTGCCGACCAGGCCGCGGGGTGGCTCACATGGGAGCTCATGTTCTCGGCGCTGCGGCGTATGCGGCGAAAGGCACGGCACCTGTCGGCACCCGGCAATGCGGTTACTGCTGATATGAGATCTCCTGGCAGCTTGACCAGATGATCGACCCCGTCAGGGCGGCGCTGCGGTCGCTGCCGCTTCTCGGAGAGGACTCCTAGGGTCCTCTCGGGTCGGGGTTGCTTGCCTAGCGTGCGCTCGGCGCGCACATTGCTCTTTCGACTGGGGGGTCCTCCGAGTGCAGCTGAGCGACCTTCGCCGCGAAAGTCCCGCCAACCTCAGCGGCACCCCGCGCGAGATGACCCTTCCCCGAGTTCAACCCAGGGACGGCGCGCCGATGAGGACGAAGAGCATGCGGCACATCTTGCTTGACTCGTTGCGCCATCCATGGTTGGTGCCGCGCTGGACGAGCACGTCGCCCGTGGACATTCGCCGCTCCTCGTCGTCGAGCACCGCGACGATGTCGCCTTCGATCACGTAGCAGTAGTCGAGGGAGGGCGTGCGGTGCATGTGTACCTGCTCGCCGGGTGCGCGCGGGGCGAAGTCGACGATGCGGAACACCGAGCCGCGCTCGGGCGGTGCGAGCGCAGACCCGCGCAGGACCGGATCGTCGAAGCCGACACCGCTGTCTGACGCGCCGTCATCCGCCCACAGCTCGAAGACCGGGCCGCCGTCGGGTGCCTCCCATACGTGCGGGTTCGGGCCGTCCGCCACGAAGACGGCGCGGCCGTCGCTGTCGTCGGCGGTCACGATCCGTCGCAGCCTATCGGTCATCGCGAGCTCTTCTCTGTCAGGTGGGTGGTATCGGGGGCGTCGCCCGCGGGTGCGGAGAACGCGAGATCGTCGACTTGCTGGTGCTCGTGGTACTGCAGACCGCCGAGCGCGAACGCGCCGTCGGATGTAAGCCGCACGCGCTCGCCGCGCCAGGCGTGCTCGCCGTCGGGAAGGAGGGCGAACCGCGCCAGGACGATGCGCTCGGGATCCTCACCGCCCGTCGTCGCAAGTACAGACACGGTCGACTCGGCGCCCGTCGAGATCCACGGATCCTCCAGCGTGACGTCCATCAGGCCGCCGTGGGCGTGGAGACGGATGCCGCCCCGGAACATCAGCGTGCCCGTCGGCTCGCCCGGCTGGGGCACGAGCGGGAACCGGAAACGACGGTCATCCGAACGCTCCGCGCCGCCCGTCACCTCGATCGTCCCGTCGGCCTGCGCGGCGACGTAGCCCAAGAGGGACGTCTTCACGGCCCACAGCAGTTCTCCGATCATGCACTGAACCTAAACTGGAATCGACCAATCATGCAAGAAGTTACAGGTCAGGATTGACACAAGCGAATTTGCTCACCTACTGTGAAGCCACATCGCAGTGACGAGGAGGTCATCGGCTATGCCGGAGCAGACGCAGTCGGGCACCACCGTGCTTCATCTGAACGAGTCGCGTTGCGAGGGGTACGGCTTCTGTGAGGAGCGTGCGGCCGAACTGGTGCGGCTCGACGACGAGGGAAACCTCCACATGCTCGTCGACCACGTCACCCCCGAGCAGTTGGATATGGCGCAGAAGGCGGTTCGCAGCTGCCCGGTCGCCGCCCTGCGCCTCGAATCCGCCGGAGCATGACCGCGCCGCGCCGCATCGTGATCGTCGGCACTTCCATCGCCGGCATCACGGCTGCGGAGGAGCTGCGCGCGGACGGTTTCGACGGCACGATCACGCTCATCGGCGACGAGACCGAGCAGCCGTACAGCAAGCCCCCTCTCTCGAAGGCGTTCCTCGCGGGTTCGGAGACCGACGATGACATCCGCCTCCCGGATCTCGATCACCTCGACATCGACCTCATCGCCGGCGTGGCCGCGCACGGTCTCGACCGCGACCGCAGGCGCGTACTGCTCGACGGCGACGAGGTTCCCTACGACGGCCTCGTCATCGCGACGGGTGCGCGCGCGGCAACCCTGCGCGACTGGGGCGGCAATCCCGACGGTCTCGATGAAACTGTTCTGCGCACCGCGGACGACGCGCGTGCCCTCCGGGCCCTCTTGGTCGACGGTCATCGCCTGACGGTCGTCGGCGGCGGAGTACTAGGAATGGAAATCGCCTCCACCGCAGCGAGCGCCGGCATGGACGTCACCGTGATCGGAACGACCGCCCCCATGCTCTCCGCCCTTGGTCCTTATGTGTCGCAGCTCATCCTCGACCGCGCGCTCGACGCGGGTGTGATCTACAGCGTGGCTTCCAAGGGTGCGGTGCTCGAAGCCGCAGGCGGGCGCACGCGCGTACGTGCGGGTGGCGAGACCATCGAGTCGGATGCGGTCGTCACCGCCGTCGGTTGCGTTCCGAACGTCGCGTGGCTCCGGGACTCCGGGCTCTCCGTGTCTCCCGGGCTGATTGTCGACGAGCGGTGCCGCGTAGCATCCGATATCGTCGCTGCCGGCGACGTCGTCTCTCTCCAGGGCCGGGCGCGCACCCCGCACTGGTCCAGCGCGCTCGGTCAGGGACGGTCGGCGGCGGCCGCGCTTCTCCGCGGCGACGAGGCCGAGCCGTACGTGGCACGCCCCTACTTCTGGACCCACCAGTTCGACCTGTCCCTGAAGGTCGCCGGTGAGGGAATTCCCGATCACGAGCCCGAACTCCTCGACGGCGACCTCGCGGACCTGACCGCGCTGTGGCGCTGGTCGACCGACGGCAGCCCTGTCGCGGCAGTCGCGCTGAACCGACACATTCCGATCTCGCGCCTGCACGCGCACGCGGGACAGGCCTGACAAGGAGGAAGAATGACCACGACCACCCCGAATCTGCCGGTGGATCTCTTCGCCGACGAGACCCTGCTCGATCCCTACCCGGCGTACAAGCGCATCCGTGACGAGGGTCCCGTCGTGTGGCTTGATGTCCTCGGTTGCTGGGCCGTCGCCCGCTACGACGGCGTGCGCGCCATACTCGAGGACTGGGAGACCTTTACATCCGATAAGGGCGTCGGACTCAACGACGACGTGAACAACGCCATTCAGGGAACGCTCCTCGCCTCCAGCCCGCCGCTGCACGACCAGCTACGCGGTATCCTCGCTGAGCCTCTCTCGCCGCGCGGACTGCGCACGATGAGCATGGACATAAAGCAGCGCGCCCTCGAGCTCATCGAGCCACTCATCGACCGCCGCCGGTTTGATGCCGTGACCGATCTCGCGCGCGTGTTCCCGCCGACGATCGTGGCCGATCTCGTCGGCATCCCCGACGCCGTCCGGTCGCGTCTCATACCGTGGGCAGACGCGATCTTCAACATGATGGGACCGCCCGACAAGGCCCGCACCTACGCGACGGCTGATCTGGTGGGCGAACAGTACGCGTGGCTCGCGACTGTGGGGACCCGCGACCTTGCCGAAGGTAGCTGGGGGCGGGCGATCTATCAGGCCGCCGAAGACGGCCGCATCCGCCCGGATCAGGCACCGACCCTGCTGTCGGCGTACACGAGCGCGGCGATGGACACGACGATCAATGTGCTGAGTTCGGCGATCCTCCTCTTCGCCGAGCACCCGGAGCAGTGGGACGAGCTGCGCGCAGATCGCTCGCTTATTCCCTCCGCGTTCAACGAGGTGCTCCGCCTGGAGTCGCCGCTGCAGTTCTTCACGCGCGTCGCCACGACCGACGTCGATCTGCTCGGGACCCCGGTCTCGGCCGGCGACCGGCTGATGGTCGTGTTCGCGTCAGCGAACCGCGACGAGCGCCACTGGGGCGAGAACGCCGCGGAGTTCGACATCACGCGTGACGCGTCCGACCACCTGGCGTTCGGATACGGGATGCACGGCTGCGTAGGGCAGGGCCTCGCGCGGATGGAGGCGCATTCCGTCTTCGAGGTGCTCGCAGACCGCGTCGAATCGTTCCATCTGACCGGACCGGTCGAGCGACGCATCAACAGTGCGATCCGCGGACTCGACAGTGTTCCGGTCGAGGTCGTCACCATCGTCGACTGACGACCCCCACATCACTTCACACCACGAATCCGGCGGGCTGCCGGGTAAGGAGTCACACACCATGACGGAGCGCACGCTCATCAAGAATGGCTGGATCGTCTCGATGGACCCGACCATCGGCGACCTGCGGCGCGGATCACTGCTCATCGAAGGTGAGCGCATCGTCCAGATCGCGGCGTCGATCGACGCGCCGGAGGGATGCGAGGTCATCGACGCGGAGGGGATGATCGTGCATCCCGGATTCGTGGACACGCACAAGCACCTCTGGCAGACGGCGTTGCGCGGGGTCGTCGCGGACCGCACCCTCGTCGGCTACTTCAGTGACGTCCGCCGCGACTACCTCAGCCGCTATCGGCCGGAGGACGTGTACCTGGGCACGCTCGTCGGCGCCTTGGAGCTCATCGACGGTGGGACGACCTCCGTGCTGGATCACAGCCACGGCGTGGTGACGCCCGATCACTCGGTCGCTCTCGTGGAGGCAGAGCTGAACTCCGGCATCCGCGGCGTCTGGGCGTACGGCTACTGCCCGGTCGAGGTGGAGGGCCTGCAGGCGTTCGCGTCTCACGCCGATCGGGTCAAGGACGCGTTCCGGATCAAGGAGCGCTACTTCAACTCGTCGGACTCGAGTCTGCTTCGCATGGGCGTCGCAATCACGGAGCAAAATTTGCTGCCGCTGGACCTTACGGTCAATGAGGTGCAGTCGGCGCTGGACATGGATGCCGTGTGGACCTCGCACACGCACTGTGGTCCGGGGAACGCGCCCATCACACGCGGCTTCCACACGCTCGTCGGCAAGGGTCTCGTGGACCACCGCGCGGTGCTGTCGCATTGCAACGAGTTCCGCGTCGATGATTTCGACGTCGTGCGCGACCTGGGTGCCCACTTCGCCAGCTCGCCCGACTCCGAGATCGCTCTTGGCATCGCCCAGCCCACGCCGTACCGCGACGCCCTCCTCGCGGGGGTGCAGCCCTCGCTCGGTACGGACTGCGTTACCTGCATGTCCGGCGACATGTACGCCAACATGAGGATGGCGCTGACGTTCTCGCGTCACCAGATCAATGACGGCCCGGGGAGCAACTACGAGACGATCGTCGATCAGCCAGTGAGCACGCGCGACGTGTTCCGTTGGGCGACGCTCGAGGGCGCACGCGCGATCGGCCTGGAGAGCGAGATCGGCACACTCGCGCCGGGCAAACTCGCCGACATCGTTCTCGTCAACGCACGGTCGCTCAACCTCGCGCCCGTGCTCGACCCGGTGGCGGATCTCGTGCTACACGCGCACGCCGGCAATGTCGACACTGTGATCGTGAACGGCAAGGTGCGAAAGCGCGCCGGCAAGCTCACCGACACCCAGATCGGCGACCTGCTCGGACGGCTCGACGACTCCCGCGACTACCTGCTGTCCGTCGCAGGTGAGATGGACGACGCAGCGAACCTGACCCACGAGGCGGAGGAATGGTCAGAGCGGCTCACGAGCCTCTCCTGATCGCCCCTCCCCTTCGCACTCGCGGAGGTGCGCCGACCCCCCGGTCGGCGCACCTCCTTCGCGTGTCAGAGCTCGTCGAGGCGGGCGAGGCTCTCCTTCGCCCACGCGATCTCCCCTTCGGCGCGGCGCAGGTCGCCCCCGTAGGCGATGTCCCGCAGGAACAGGCTGAGCTCCCGGCCCTGCGCGTCCTTCAACGCCAGACGCTGCTCGACGCGCGGATGCTCGCGGTTGAGGATGCGGTCGCGCATGCCGATGAGCTGCGCCCGACGGCGGGTGAAGTGGTCGAGATGCGTCTCGAGATGCGCGCGGATCGACTCGACGCCGTTGCCGTCGGCGAAGATCAGCTGCAGGCGCTCCGCGTCGCGGTTCGGTCGATACTGCGGCGTCTTCTCGGTCCATGCCTGTAACTGCCGGGCGCCCTCTTCGGTCAGCGAGTAGACGCGCTTCTCGAGGCGTTCGCCGACGGTCGTCGCCGTTCCCTCGATGAGGCCGGCCGTTTCGAGGTTGCGCAGTTCGGGATAGATCTGGCTGTGCGATGCAGCCCAGAACCAACCGAGGTCGCCGTCCATCTGCTGGACGAGGTCGTAACCCGACCCGGGTCCGGAGCTGAGATAACCGAGTATCGCGTACCTGAGCGCCATGGGTTCACCCTAATCGCAAACCTGACATGTCAAAGGTGTCCCATCAATCTGAACTACGTGTTGCACCGGACATGTAAAAGTTGACATGTTCTATTTAACATCATACGGTGTCCAGGCATACATCGTCGAAGAAGACCGGGAGACAGCCATGAAGCTCGCCAGCTACGAACTCGGCGACCGGCGCAGCGTCGGCATTGTCCTTGGCGACCGGATCATCGACGTCCGATCCCTCGACGCGAGCGCCCCCTCGGTGATGCGCGAACTCGTCGCCTGGCCTACCGAGCGCCTGCAAGGCCTCGAGCAGGCGGCGACGCAGGTGGACGTTGACACGTCGGCCCCACTCGCCGAGGTCACCCTGCTCCCGGTGGTGCCCGACCCGCATGCCATCTGGTGCGCCGCGCTGAGCTACCTGAGCCACGTCCAGGAGGGCGGCGACCGACCCGTCCCCGACTTCCCAGTCTTCTTCCTGCGCTTGCCCGACAGCCAGGTCGGCCACGGTCAGCGGATGCTGGTCCCCGCCGTCTCCGAGCAACTCGACTACGAGGGAGAGCTGGCCGTCATCATCGGCCGCGGCGGTCGCCACATCGCCCCCGAGGACGCACGACAGCACATCGCCGGATACGCCTGCTACAACGAGGGATCCGTGCGCGACTGGCAGCGGCACACGAGCCAGATCACGCCCGGGAAGAACTTCGCCGACTCCGGTGCATTCGGCCCCTGGCTCGTGACCGCCGACGAGTTCGGCGACCCCTACGAGCACACCATGATCACGCGGCTCAACGGCGAGGTGATGCAGTCCGCGCGGATCTCGGAGCTGCTGTTCCGCATCGAGGACATGGTCAGCTACCTCTCCACCATCCACCGCCTGGAGCCCGGCGACGTCATTGTCACCGGCACCAGCGGCGGCGTCGGCATCCGCCGCGACCCGGTCGTGTTCCTTCGGCCAGGCGATGTCGTCGAGGTAGAGATCGACGGTATCGGAACGCTCCGCAACCCCGTCGCCGCCGAAGAGGCTCCGCACGCCCGTCGACCCGTCCCCCGATCCGCCTGAGGAGCCCCATGAGCGCCGTCATCACCGTAGCGACCACCGGTCCCATCGCGAGCAAAGCGGACAACCCCGCGCTGCCGACCACCCCGGAGGAGATCGCCGACGCCGTCGGCGCCGCGTACGACGCAGGGGCCGCCGTCGCGCACATCCACGTCCGGGACGAGCAGCAGCGACCCACCGCCGACCTCGGCATCGCGCGCAAGGTGATGGACCTCATCCAAGACCGCTGCCCCATCCTCATCCAACTCTCCACCGGGGTGGGCCTCGAGGTCCCCTTCGAAGAGCGCGAGCGACTCGTCGACCTGCGCCCGACGATGGCGACGCTGAACCCGTGCTCGATGAGCTTCGGCCGCGGCGAGTTCCGCAACCCGCCGCGAGACGTGCGACGCCTCGCGGCGAAGATGAAGGACCTCGGGATCAAGCCCGAGCTCGAGATCTACGACTCCGGACACCTCGACGAGTGCCTGCGCCTGAGGGACGAGGGCCTCCTGGACGGCGACCTGCAGTTCAGCATCGTGCTCGGCGTGCAGGGCGGGATGGCGGCCACCGCGGAGAACCTCTTCACGATGGTGCGCCGCCTTCCCGAGGGCGCCATCTGGCAGGTGATCGCGATCGGTCGCACCAACCTGTCGCTGACAGCGGTGGGGCTCGCCCTCGGTGGGAACGCCCGCACGGGGATGGAGGACACCCTCTACCTGCGCAAGGGCGAGTTGGCACCGGGGAATCTGCCCCTCGTAGAGCGGACTGTCGCACTAGCCAGGTCGCTCGACCTCTCCATCGCCACCGTCGACGACGCGCGCACGGCGCTCCGTCTGGACCGATAAATCCCGTTCTCCCCTTCTCGTCTGTCAGGAGCACACCGATGACCACAATGACCCACCACCTCGTCCGCGCCGGATTCCGCGTGCCCGACCTTGCGGCATCCGTCGCCCACGCGAGCGAACTGCTCGGCCTCGACGTGCGGGAGCAGACCGCCGATCAGGTCCGCCTCGCTCTGCCCGGTCAGGAGCCCTGCCTCATCCTGCGCACGCACGGTTCGGCGTCCTTCGACTTCATGGCGCTGCACACCACCGCGGGCAACCTCGCGGAGATTCGTCGCCGCCTCGACGCCTATGGCGTGGCCTACAGCGACGGGTTCGAGCTCGAGGTACCGACGATCCGCTTCCACGCTCCGAACGGCGTGGCCGTAGAGGTGGGCGTCGGCGATCCGCACGTCCGCAACGAGTCGCCGCGCGAGGGTGGACCCGTCATTGGAGCCCTTGACCACCTGAGCTTCGCTGCTCGCGACCAGGAGGCGTTCAAGAACTTCTTCATCGACGTCCTCGACTTTCGATTGACCGACAGCGTCCTGGGCGAGCGCCACTGGCTGCGCTGCAATGAGAACCACCACACTGTCGCCGTTTTCAACGGCGAGGACGGGCTGCATCACTACGCGTTCGAGACCTCCGACATCAACGGTCTCGGTGCGCTCGGCGACCTTCTTGCCGCTCGCGGCCAGAATTTCATGTGGGGTCCGGGCCGGCACGCGCTCGGGATGAACATCTTCACCTACCACCTCGATCCGGCCGGCTCGATCCTCGAGGTCTGCTCCAACATGCTGCAGATCGGCGAAGAGGAGGAATGGGAGGCGGAGGTCTGGACAAACGGACTGAAGTCCGCCGTCCTGTGGGGACCGCTTCCCCCCACGGGGTTCCGCGAGGTGTTCATCCCGCCGCTACAGGAGAGCGAGATCGCGCGGTGAGCGATATCTCCGGCCCGGTGTACGACGTCATCATCATCGGCGCAGGACCGGTCGGCAGCGCTGCTGCCGTCATCGCCGACCGGCAGGGTTTGCGGACGCTCCTCGTCGACGCCTCGACTGAGGTGTATCCGCTTCCGCGCGCGATCCACTTCGACGCGGACATCATGCGCATCTTCCAGTTCGCCGGGCTCTCCGATGAGATCGAACCGCTCGCGCGCGCAACCTCGGGCGGGCTGCACCTCGGCGCCGACGGAGAACCGATCCGCGACTTCCGTGTCACGGCAGTGGACGGCGACCTTGGTTGGAAGCCGCACTACATGTTCTACCAGCCCGAGGTCGACGCGCTCCTACGGCGGCGGGCGGCCGAAGCGCCGCACGTGAGCGCGTTGCTGGGCTGGCGGTGCGAGTCGGTGACGCAGGACGGAGACGTTGCCACGGTCGAACTGCGCGGGCAGGACGGGGCGACGCTGCGCGAGCAGGGTCGGTACGTCATCGCGGCGGACGGTGCGTCCAGCGGCATCCGCAAGCAGCTGGGCATCGCCCTCACCGACTACGGATTCGAGGAGCCGTGGTTCATCATCGACGGTGCCGTTCAGGACGAGGACCAGGGCCCCGACTACTCGATCATGTACTGCGATCCCGCCCGCCCCGGCACGTACGTGCCCGGGCCGCGGCGGCACCGCCGGTGGGAGTTCATGCTGCTGCCCGGCGAGAACGGCCAGCAATACACCACCGCCGAGGGTGCCTGGTCGATCATTAGCGGCGTCACCCCGTGGCTGCGACGAGACGAAATCGATATCGAGCGCGTCGCCATCTACGAGTTCCACGCGCTCGTCGCCGAGCGGTGGAGGGAGGGATGCGTCTTCCTCGCGGGAGACGCGGCGCATCAGACACCGCCGTTCTACGGCCAGGGCATGTGCCACGGCATCCGTGACGTGCGCAACCTGCTTTGGAAGCTCGCCGCGGTGCTCCGCGAGGGCGAGCCGGAGGGTCTTCTGGACACCTATCAGAGCGAACGGGAACCGCACGTCCGGGCGATCATCGACCAGTCCGTCGCGAACGGACGGTACATCTGCGTGCTGGATCCGGAGCTCGCGCGGGTGCGCGACGAAGAGATGCGGGCGCGGATGGCGGAGCCGCAGCCTCAGCCTCAGCAGGTCCGAACCTTCCGCGACACGATCCCCGGTCTCGTCGCGGGGGTTCTCGAGCCCGACCGCTCCGCGGCGAGCGGTCTGCTCTTCCCGCAGCCATGGGTCAACACGAGCGACGGTGCCCGCGTGCGCCTCGACGAGGTGCTCGGCCGTGACTGGACGCTGATCGGCAGCCCTGCGGCGTCCGCTCCCGCTGACCCGGCGGGGGCATCGGTGCTGATCGTGGGCCGGGACATCGAGGACCGCGACGGCGTCCTGGGCGAATGGTTCGCGACTTTCGGGTGCGACACCGCGCTCCTGCGTCCCGATCGCTACGTGTTCGGAACCTCGGACAAGGACGGCGCCGACGCGCTACTCGCCGCCGCTGCGGCGACCCGCCGACGAGACCCTGCGGAGATCGCCGGCTAACACCCCGGTCCCTGCCCAATGACACGAGGAAGTGTGATGAGCAAAGACAGCGAAAGCCCCGAGGCGGCAGCCGGCACTCCCCGGCTGCAAGTCACCGGGCTGTCCAAGACTTTCGCTGGGGTGACAGTGCTGCACGACGCGCGGCTGCGGGTGCAGCCCGGCGAGGTGCACGCGCTCGTCGGGCAGAACGGTTCGGGCAAGTCGACGCTGATCAAGCTGATCAGCGGCGTGTACTCGGCCGACCCCGGCGGCGACGTCTACGTCGACGGCACGCGCATCGGGACCCCGGTGCGCACGGGTCGGCTGCACGATGAGGGTCTGGCGTTCGTGCACCAGGACCTGGGGCTCGTGCTCGACCTCACGGTCCGGGAAAACGTCCGGGTGGGGCGTCACGCGGTCAACCGCTACACGCGGTGGATCGATCGCGGACGCGACGCGGCAGCCGTCCGCGAGTCGCTCGAGTTCCTCGGACTCGGACACATCTCGCCAGAGGCGAAGGTCGGGACGCTCCGGCCCAGCGACCGTGTGGGCGTCGCGGTCGCGCGGGCACTGCAGGGCCGGCGCCCGGGCGCCGGCGTCGTGGTGTTCGATGAGTCATCCCGTGGCATCCCTCAGGAATCCCTCGCCGACTTCTACGGTCTCATTCGGCTTCTGTCTGCACAGGGCACGGCGGTGATCCTCGTAAGCCACAACCTGCGCGAAGTGCTGCACATCGCCGACCGGGTGACCGCGCTGCGCAACGGCCGGATCGTAGAGACGGGGGTGCCGGTGGCAGATCTCGACGAGTCCGGGCTCACACGCCTCGTCCTCGGCCGAGACGGCGATCTCGACGACCTCGTCGCACAGATGCCAAGCGCAGCGAGCCCCGGCGGGCTGCGCGTCGAGAACCTCTCCGGCGGCCGCGTCCGCGACGTCTCGCTCGACGTGCGCCGCGGGGAGGTGGTGGGAGTCACGGGCTCCGTCGACTCGGGCCTCGCCGCTCTGGCGCCGCTGCTAGCCGGCCGCGCCGGTGGGCGGGGATCGCTCGCGATCGACGATCGCAGATCGGACATGAGCAATTGGAACCTGCTCGCCGCGCTCGCGGCCGGACTCAGCTACATCCCGCAGGATCGCCACGGCGAAGGTTTGGCTACCGCACTGACCGCCCAGGAGAATGTGACGCTGCCCCACCTCGCCCGCCGCGGGAAGCGCTGGTGGATCGGAACAGGATGGCAGAAGTCCGAGACCGACGGTGTGATGGCGCGGTTCGCTGTACACCCGGCAGACCGCAACGCTCCCGTCGCGACGTTCTCAGGCGGTAACCAGCAGAAGCTGCTCATGGGAAAATGGCTGCTCGATCCGCCGGCCGTCCTGGTCCTCGACGACCCCACGCAGGCGGTGGATGTCGGCGCGAGGATCGCCGTCCTGCGCGCCGCGCGCCAAGCCGCCGTCGACGGCAGCGCAGTCCTCTTGTGCAGCCACGAGGTGGACGACCTCGCCGCCGTGTGCGACCGCGTCCTCATCCTCGACCGCGGGGTGGTCGTGCGGGAACTGACGAGACCCTTCACCGCCGACACCGTCTTCGCCGAGATCTTCCCCGACAGTGAAAGAGCCCTCTCATGACCGCGACCGCCCCTCGCACCCAGACCACCCCGGTCGCTCCACAGGCCTCGCCCGCGCGGCGGTTCCTCGTGCAGCTCCTGTCTCGCTACAGCCTGGTCATCCTCTGGGTCCTAATGCTTCTCGCGATCACCGCGATGGCGCCCGAGATCGCCCCCGTCTCGATCCTGCGAACCGTACTCAGCCAGATCACCCCCGTCATCCTGCTGGGCCTCGGCGTCGTCATCGCGATGGCGGTTGGCGAGTTCGACCTCTCCTTCGCGGGCATCTTCGGCATCTCCGCAATCGCACTGCCGTCCCTGGCCGTGCTGTACGGATGGCCGGTGTGGGCGGCGGCGCTCGGATCGATTGCCATCGCGCTGCTGCTCGGCCTCATCAACGCGATCCTGGTGGTGGTCGTCGGGATCAACTCGGTCGTGGTCACCCTCGGCGTGTCCAGTATTGCGGGAGGTCTCGCCTTCCTGATCTCGAACGAGACAACGGTGAGCGGACTTGACCTCTCCCTCGCCGCCATATCTAATGGCAGGTTGCTCGGGCTGCCGCTGCTGTTCTGGTACGGGCTCGTGCTCGTCGCGATCGTGACCTACGTGATGGCCGCGACGCCCGTCGGGCGACACATGGTGTTCGTCGGCTCCAACCGGCAGGTTGCGGCGCTCGCTGGCGTCGCGGTCAGCCGCATCCGCATCGGCGCCTACCTCGTGAGCGCGCTGCTGTCGGGTCTCGCCGGCGTCCTGATCGCCATCGGCAACGGCGGATTCAACCCCGGATCCGCCACCGCGTACCTGATGCCCACCTTCGCAGCCGTGTTCCTCGGGACCGTGGCGGTCGTGCCGGGGCGGTTCAACCCGGTCGGCATGATGATCGCCGCCTACTTCCTCATCAGCGGAGTCTTCGGCCTCCAGCTCCTCGGTCTCACCGGCTGGGTCACCGAGGTGTTCTACGGCACGGCTCTGATCCTCGCCGTCACGATCTCCCACCTCGTGCAACGACGCGTACGCACCTAGCACCGCCGGATCCCCGGCTCGGCCCGAAACACAACACACTCACGGAGGCACACCATGAAAAGAACAGGACGAACCGTCCTCATCGCCACGGCCGTCGCCGGCGCGCTCGCCCTCGCCGGCTGCACCGGTGACGCAGGCACGGACAGCGGCGACGGCGCCGTGCAGGAACTCAACCCGCAGGCACAGGCCGCAGCCGACATCGTCGCGACGGTCAGCGAACCCGTCAACGAGTTCACGGCGCCCGGCCCCGCGTTCGACGCCGCCGCCGCGGCGGGCGGCACCGTTTACTACATCCCGGCCACCCTGCAAGTGCCCGTCCTCAGCGCACTCGGCGACTCGGTCACGGCGGCGCTGGAAGCGGCGGACGTGAAGGTCCAGGTGTGCGATGCCAAGGCCAACCCGGCGGACGCCGGCAGCTGCATCGCCCAGGCGATCGCCGCGGATGCCACGGGAGTCATCACGGTCGGCATGCCCTACGAGTTCGCCCCGGCGGCGTACGACTCGCTCGAGTCCGCGGGCATCCCGCTCGTCTACGCGCTGACGACGGCATCCGGTGACGGCGACCCGCTCCAGGTGGCCTACGTCTCCCCTGGCAGCGTGGATCTGCTCTCCTGGGCGGCGAACTGGGTTATCGCCGACTCGAACGCGAGCGCGAACGTCCTCGCCATCAAGGTCACGGACACGCCGGCGACGATCGGCTGGGCGGATGCCGGCATGCTCGGCACCTACGCGGAGAAGTGCCCCGACTGCACGGTCGAGACGATCGAGATCAACACCGGTCAGTACGACCGACTGCCGAGTCTCGTGAGCTCCGCTCTCACCGCGAACCCGAGCATCGCCTACGTGCACATGCAGTTCGACTCCGGTCTGCCCTCGGTTGCCCAGGGGATCCAGGCGTCCGGTCGAGACGACATCAAGGTCGTCAGCGGCGACGGCTACCTCTCCACCCTGCAGGACATCGAAGCGGGCCGAAACGTCACGGCGGATGCGTCGGCCAACTACGGCGCTCTCGCCTGGTACATCGCGGATGCGTCGCTGCGGATGGCGACGGGACAGCCGGCCGTACAAGACCTCGACTTCCCCTTCCGCCGTCTTTTCACGACCGAGAATGTGGGCGACCTCGACCTGACGGTCGAGGGGGAGGCCTCCGGCAGCTGGTTCGGCGACGCGGATTATCAGGGCGGATTCCTCGAGCTCTGGGGTCTCTAAGGCGACACCTTATTCCACTAGGTGCCCTACGTATTGGGCGCCGTGGTATACGCGCCAATTAGACATATCGAGCTGCGCTGAGCGGTGGTCGCCGTGGACATTTCATCGTTGAGTTCGCCCTCCTCACCGTTGCGATGCGGACAACTCTGAGCGGTCCCTACATGAGGTGTAGGTTCCACGTGAAAGTGTCGGATTCCAGATCGAGATGTCGGCTTGTCGGATCCGACACGTCGCGTGGAACGATCGCGGGGCTACGCACCCACTCCGCGCGGCAACTTCGGAGCAGATGCCGTGGGCGCGCTGCCCGCAGATGTGCGGTCAGCGCTGCGGGTTCTCCGTATTATGAGGGCGTGGAGCAAGCGGCGGTGCGCGAGCTGTCGCTTGTGCAACAGTGACTGAATACGGCCTGCCCGTACTTCACGATGTTCCCGCTGTCGTTCCCGCTCGATGTTCCTCGAGGTGCTCGCTGAGGCGAGTGGATCACCCCGGTACGCGCCGCTCCGGGGCGGGAACGAGGTGGCGGCGTCGGCGATGGCTGCGGCGGTGGTGTTCACGGGCACGAGGCTCACCCACTCGGCAGCCCTCGCACTGCTGGATCCGCACGCACCTGCCCGGCAGGTCACTCATGTGATGCGAGACCTGGGCCGAAGCTCACACGACGTCGGCACCTTGCACGGCAGTGAGTCGAAGGCAGGCGACGACCCCGCCGCGCTTCAGCGTTAGTGGTGGTGGGTGGTGATCAGGATGTGGGTCTTGGGTCCGCGCTGCGGGCCTTGCTTTGCTGCCGCGTCGAACGCGGATGTCGCCTCGTCAAGGTCGACCTCGGTCCCCACGATCAGCTCGAGTCGGCGACAGTTCTCTTGGGAGAGAAGTTGGATGGTCTCGCGGAAGCAAGGCGAGCCGCTGAGGAGCCCGACGACGTGCAGATCTCGGGTGACGATGTCCCGAACATCGAGATTGCTGGTCTCGCCGGAAATGCCCAGCAGGGCGAGGGTTCCGCCGTCGCGCAGCTTGCGTGCAGCCCGTTCGGGGACCGACGCGTCGGGAGAGGCTGCGATCGCGCTGTCAAAGCTATCGGAGTTCGGCAGTTCTTCCTCTGTGCATGTATGTGTGGCACCCAACTTGCGTGCCAACTCGAAGGCTCGAGGCGACCTGGCGGCCGCGGTTACCTCCAGCCCCTTGACCGCCGCGAACAGTACCGCGCTCAACCCGAGGGCGCCTGTTCCCCAAACGAGGAGCCTGTCACCGGGCACGGCCGGGAGCGCGTTCACCGCCCGGAGGGCGAGGGATGCGGGCTCGACGAGTGCGCCGAGCGTGTCGCTCAACCTTCCGGGAAGGGAGTGCAGTGCCGTCACCGGGACGGCGAGTTCTTCGGCGAGGGCGCCCGGGCGCCCGCCAAGGACGCCAATTTCGGTGCGGCGCGGGCACAGGTGCTGCCTGCCCTGCTTGCACGTACCACATTCGCGGCAGCCCAGCATGGTGTCGCCAGTGACTCTTCGGCCGATCCACGACGGGTCGACGTCGGCCCCGATCCGGGCAACGGTTCCGCACCATTCGTGGCCGATCCGCAAGGGGTAGCTGGCACCCCCGCTCGCTAGATATGGCTGTGTTCCACGCAAGAACTCAGCGTCTGTTCCGCAGATGCCGACGCGGGCAACACGAACGACCACCTCGTCGGGCCGTGCCTCTGGCGGCTCGACATCGGCGATCGCCGCGTCTCCTGGACCGTTGATGACGAATGCCTTCATCCCGATCGCCTCTCCCTTGCCGACGTCGCTGAGCCGGGCTGTTGGCAGACCGGGCACTCTAGTATCCGCTCAGCCAACGCGGCGATTGTAATGACAAATCATGAGAACATTACGACGTGGAGGCGGAGGATGTGACAGTGGCCGGACGTGCGAGGAGCAGCGCGGCGGATGGTCGTCGTCGGCCGACGATGCAGGACATCGCCGACCGCCTCGGCATGTCCCGGCAGTTGGTCTCCATCGTGCTGAGAGACGTCGAGGGTGCCAGCGAGGAATCTCGCCAACGCGTTCTCGCGACAGCTCGGGAGATGGGCTACTACCCGGACGACTCCGCGCGCCTGTTGCGTCGCCGGCGGAGCGGCCAGTTGGGTGTGCTGTTCACGATGCGCCAGCCTTTCGAGGTCGACCTCGTCGATGCGCTGTACCGGGCGTCCGGGAGACTCGGATACCGGCTGGTTCTGAGCACAGTCGGCTTGGGGCGTTCCCAGGAGACGGCGCTGGATGAACTCATGCGTCAGCGGATCGAAGCGCTGATCGTGCTCACTTTGGAGGAGGCGGACGGGAGGTTGTCTACGCTTCCCGCTGATATCCCGGCGGTATTGCTCGGTGGCCCGCGGGCGGCTGGCGATCATGATCGGATTCTCGTGGAGAACGAAGAGGGGATCGCTCAGGCCGTCAAGCACCTCGCGGGCCTCGGTCACCACCGCATCTCGTACATCGGTCCGTCCGAGGGCCCGAACGCGGCTGAGCGGAAGAACGGATACGGGGACGCGATGCGTCGGCTCACGCTCGCGGAGTTCACCGACGTCGTCTCGAGCGACTACAGCGAAGAGGGCGGATACGCTGCCGCGCAGTCGATCCTCCGACGACCCTCGCAGCCCACGGCGCTCGTGTGCGTGAATGACCGCTGCGCCTTCGGTGTCATGGAGACCCTCCTCCGCGAGGGCGTCCGAATTCCCCATGACATGTCGATCGTCGGGTTCGACGACAGCACGCTGGCGAAGCTGCCCTTTTTCGATCTGACGACGGTGAAGCCGGATCCCGAGGCGATGGCCGAGCTCGCGATCGAAGCTGTGCATAGGCGTCTCGCCGATCCGCAGCGTGAACTCGTGCAGCGGAAGGTTCCGTCCTCATTGGTCGTTCGCGGCAGCACCGCCGCCCCGCCCAGGTAGACGTGGCTGGGTTCGGTCACGAATCTGCATCGGTGTACTGAATACTGGCACGTGCTAGCTCCTTCTGCTAATGTCTGGACATAACGAGAAAGTCCTGCCAGTGGATGCTGGCGGAACGCAGCCTCAACGCACGTGTCAACGACGACTCCAGTCATCGGTTCGGCACGATGTGTCCGACACCGAGGAGCAGTGAATGGGAAGTCCGTTCACCCTGGCCGCCAACGCGGAGATGCTGTTCCGCGACCTTCCCTTCGTGGAGCGCGTGGCACAGATCAAGGAGGCCGGATTCCAGGTCGAGATCTGGGATTGGACGACCAAGGACATCAGCGCCCTGGCGGGGAGCGGCGCGACGTTCTCGTCGATGACCGGCTACATCACCGGTGATTTGGTCGATCCCGACGGCGCCGACGCCCTGATCGAATCCGCGGGCCGGTCGCTACAGGTTGCCGCTGAGCTCGACTGCCCGCGGTTGAACATTCACGGCACCGGCCTGGATGACAAGGGGCTCCCCGTCTCGCCACGCTGGATCACCTCGGGCGCCGACTGGCTGCACGCGGTCGACACGCTGCGCCGGCTGGCGGCACTCGGTGAAGAAGCTGGACGTGTGTTCACGATCGAGAACCTGAATACGCGCGTCGATCACCCCGGCACCCCGTTCGCGCGTTCGGAGGACACCGTGCGGCTCGTGCAGGCCGTAGATAGCCCTGGGTTGCGACTGAACTTCGACCTGTACCACGCGCAGATCGACGAGGGAAACCTTATCGAGCGCACCCGTACCGTATTGCCGTGGGTCGGCGAGATCCAGGTCGCCGACGTCCCTGGACGGTTTGAGCCGGGCACCGGGGAGATCAACTACACCAACATCGCTCGCGCCCTCGACGACGCCGGGTACACCGGGGTCGTCGCGCTCGAGGCCTGGGCGTCCGGTGACTCTGGCGCGGCACTGCAACAGTTCCGAGAGACGTTCACCTTCAGTACCCGAACCGAGTAAGGACCGACCCCCACAAGGGCGTCAGGCCGCGCTCCCAACACCGCGAAGCCACGCGAAGCCATGGCGACGTACACAAGAGAACACGAGAAAATCGCCGCGGAACGGATGCAGGGATGCACCAGTCGACGGCATACACATCGGAGGCACCAATGAAGATGATTCGATCGATCGCGACCGCTGCGGCCACGATCGCCGTCGCGGCGCTCGCCCTGACCGGATGCTCCGGCAACCAGGGCGGGGGCACCGGCGGCGCTACGGGCGGTGATGGCGGCGACGGCCTGACCATCGGGTTCATCGCCATGCACCTGGACAGCTACTTCTCGTCCGTGCAGACCGGCGTCGAGGCCGCCGTCCAGGAGGCCGGCGGAACGGTCATCCCGGTGAGCGTCGACGACGACGCCGGCAAGGAGGCGCAGGCCTTCCAGGATCTGATCTCGCGCCAGGTGGACGTCATCGCCGTCTCGGCGATGGACTCGGAGGGCACGGTCGCCGGCATCCGCTCGGCCGTCGAGGCCGGCATCCCGGTGGTCTGCTACAACGCCTGCGTGACCCCGGAGGCGCAGGAGGAGCTGGTCTCAGCATTCGTCCAGTCCGACAACAAGTCGCTGGGGACCTTCACCGGCGAGTTCGCAGCGGAGTACATCTCGACGAACCTCGGCAACACGGCCACCATCGGCATCCTGAACTGTGACATCTTCGAGGTCTGCAAGCAGCGCAAGGCCGGCTTCCTCGAGGCGCTCGACGCCGCGGGCGTGGACTACGACGTCGTGGCAGACCAGACCGAGTACGAGGCGGACAAGACCACCGCCACGGCCGAGGCGATCCTGACGGCGAACCCGGAGATCAACGTGTTCTGGAGCGCCACCGATGGCGGCGGCACCGGTGCCATCAGCGCCATCAGCGGCGGCGGCCTCACGGGCAAGGTGTTCGTGTTCTCCACGGACATGTCCCTCGCGCTCGGCGACGAGCTCGAAGATGGCAGCATCCTGCAGGCAACGACCGGCCAGGACGGCATGAGCCAGGGCGCGGCGATCGTCGAGGCTGCGCAGAACGCCGTCGCCGGCGAGCAGCTCGACCCGTACGAGGCGTTCATCCCCGGCGTGCTGTTCTCCGCCGAGGACCTCGACGCGGTCCGCGAATGGATGGACGCCAACAAGTAACGCCAGGACCACGAGTCGGGGACCGGAGAGGCCCCCGGCCCCCGACTCGTGGCATCAGCAAGGAGAATCATGTCCAGCGAAGCAGAAGCAGCGTCCCCACCCGCCGTGGAAGTCCGCGGTGTGACCGTCGAGTTCCCAGGAGTGCGCGCCCTCGACAACGCGTCGATCTCGATCGCATCCGGCGAGGTGCGGGCACTGATGGGCCGCAACGGCGCAGGCAAGAGCACGATGGTCCGTGTCCTCAGCGGCATCCAGCAGCCCACCGACGGCGAGGTGGCCGTTGCCGGGGTCACGATGAAGCTGGACACCCCGACCACGGCGATGAACGCCGGGATTGCCACGGTCCACCAAGAGCTCACCATCATTCCCGGGCTCTCGATAGCCGAGAACGTGACACTCGGAAACTGGCCGACCCGGGCCGGTGGGCAGATCGACCGGCGCAAGCAGCGCGAGGTCGCCAACGAGGCGCTGGCGATGCTGGGGGAGAAGATGGACGTCGCCGCCCCCGCGGGATCCCTGAGCCTGGCCCGCCAGCAGCTGGTCGAAATCGCCCGCTCGGTCATCCACCGCCCGAAAGTGCTCATCCTCGACGAGCCGACCAGCTCTCTCCCGGCCCATGAGGTGGAGAAGCTCCTCGACCTCGTCCGGCGCCTCTCCACCCAGGGAATGTCGGTCATCTACGTCTCTCACCGCATGGATGAAATCGCCCGCGTCGCACACTCCGTGACTGTCGTGCGCGACGGCCGTGTGATCGACACCCTTCCGATCGCGCAGGCTCCGGTCCGGAAGGTGGCCGAGCTGATGGTGGGATCGGACACCGACTTCGGGGAGTCCCGGCCGACTGACGGTCCGGGCCCCGACGCCCCCGTCGCCCTGCGCGTCGTCGACATCACCGACAGCAACCTCCTCAAAGGCATCAGCTTCGATGTGAAGGCAGGCGAGGTGCTCGGCATCGCCGGCCTGCTCGGCTCGGGTCGCACAGAGCTCCTGCGCGGTATCGCCGGCGCCGGCGACCGCGTCACCGGCAAGGTCGAGGTCTTCGGCAAGCGCGCCAGACGGCGCACGACCAGCGAAATGATCAAGAGCGGTGTCACCCTGGTCCCCGAAGACCGCAAAGCCGAGGGGCTGGTGCTGGGCCTGTCCGTCGGCGAGAACCTGTGGATGTCCAGCCACGAGAAGATCGCACCCACCGGGGTCATATCCCGCAAGGCCGCCAGCGAGATGGCCGAGGCGTCCAAGCGCTCGATGGACATCAAGGTCCACGACTTCAAGGTCGAGGCTGGGACGCTCAGCGGCGGCAACCAGCAGAAGGTCGTGCTCGGCCGGTGTGTGAGCGCCGGCGCGCGGGTGCTGCTGCTGGACGAGCCCACACGCGGCGTGGACGTCCACGCGAAGGCGCAGATCTACGACCTGATCCGCCAGCTCAGCCACGAGGGCAACGCGGTTGTCGTGGTCTCCTCCGAGTACGAGGAGCTTCTCCTCGTCTGCCACCGCATCCTCGTGATGACCAACGGTGCGATCACCGACGAGTTCGATACCAGCGCCATCGAGATGAGCGACCTCATGGCACGCGTGATGAGAACGGAACCAACAGCATGAGCAACACACCCAGCATGAGCAACACCCCGATGACGGGCACCTTCGAATCCGGGCCGCCCACATCGCCCACACGGCGCTTCGACCGCGGTGATCTCCGGCGCCGGCTGATCCAGGACAGCGGACTGCTGATTGCGCTGATCGTCGCGGTGATCGTCTTCAGCCTGACCGCACCGAACTTCGCCACCGAACAGAACATTCTGAACGTGCTGCGGCAGGCATCGTTCGCCGGCATCATCGCGATGGGCATGACCCTTGTGATCGTCTCCGCGGAGATCGACATCTCCGTCGGCGCCAACGTCGCGCTGAGCTCGGCAGTGCTCGGGGTGCTCTACGCCAACGTCGGTCTTCCGATGTGGCTGGTCCTCATCCTCGTCGTCCTCATGGGCTTGGCGATCGGCATGTTCGCCGGCTTCCTCCGCGCGAAGTGGAACCTGCCATCTTTCATCGCGACCCTGGCGCTCTTCCTCGGATTGCGGGGTTTGGCGGAGGTGATCAGTCAGCAGCGCACCATCCCGGTGAGCGACCCGCTGATGACCTTCCTCAACAGCAACCCGCTGGGTCTGCCGCTGCCCACGTGGCTGCTGATCATCACCTTCCTCGCCGCCTGGTTCGTCACCACCCGCACCTCGTTCGGGCGCACTGTCTACGCGGTGGGCGGCAATGCGTCCGCTGCCCGCCTGGCAGGTCTCAAGGTGGACCGCACGCGGATCGCGGTGTTCGCCATCACCGGCACCCTGGCCGCGATCGTCGGCATCCTCTTCACCGCCCGTATCTCCAGCTCCACCGCCGTCATCGGCAACGGACTCGAGTTCGAGGTGATCGCCGCGGTCATCATCGGCGGCACATCCCTGATGGGCGGCCGCGGATCGGTCGTCGGCACCCTGCTCGGGGTCCTGTTCGTCACCGTGCTCGGCAACGCCCTCGTCCTCTACGGCGTGAGCTCTCCGGCCCAGAACATCGTGCGCGGCGCGATCGTCGTCATCGCGGTGCTGCTCACCAACGTGCAGACGGGACTGATCAGGCAGAAGAACTAGCCCCGCACACCAGCAACCGGCATCGAACAGACGGCCCCGTGGACGCCTCCCTGGCGTCCATGGGTGCCGCGTCATCCCTCAGTAGATCGAAGGAACACCCCATGAAGGCAGCAGTATTCGAGAACGTCGGCGTCCTCACCGTCACCGACACCGCCGAGCCCCAGCTCGAGAGCAGCCACGACGTCAAGCTGAAGCCGCTCGCGTGCGGTATCTGCGGCACCGACCTGCACATCCTCCACGACCCGCCCACACATCCCGCGACGATCGGCGCGATCCTCGGCCACGAGTTCGTCGCCGAGGTGCTCGAGACCGGGTCGCAGGTGACCAATGTGAAGCCCGGGGACCGGGTCGCGGTCCGCCCGATCGTGACCTGTGGCGCATGCAAGTACTGCCTCGAAGGCGCCCCCAACCACTGCCAGAACTCGAAGGTGCACGGCGTCTTCGACAACGGTGGCCTCGCCGAGGTCGCGGTCATGCCCGACACCGCCTGCATCCCGATCAGCAAGGATGTTCCGCTGGAGATCGCCGCTCTCACCGAGCCGCTGGCCTGCGTGTACGCGGCGGTGAAGAAGATCGCCCTCACTCCGGGCGAAAACGTCGTCGTCCTCGGCGCCGGCGCGATCGGCCTGCTGTACGTCGCGCTGCTGAAGGCCGCCGGCGCGGGGCAGGTCATCGTCGTCGAGCCGTCGCAGTGGCGCGGCGACGTCGCGGTCCAGATGGGTGCGACGCACCGCATCGACCCGACCCAGGTGAACACGGCCATCGAGATCTCCACGCTGCTGCCCGGTGGCGCAGACGTCGTCGTCGACGCGGTCGGATCCCAGCTTCCAGTCGCACTGGACATCGCAGGACGTCAGGCCCGGATCATCCTGTTCGGCATCAACACGAACGCCGAAGCACCGATCAAGCAGCACCTCATCACCGAGAAGGAGCTTCGACTGATCGGCAGCTTCGTGGGCCAGCAGAGCTTCCCCGACGCGATCCGTCTCATCGAGTCCGGCATCATCGACTTCTCGCCGATCGCCTCCCACGTGTACAGCCTCGAGGACCTGCCCGGAAAGCTCGACGAGATCCGCGGCGGCACCGTCATCAAGGCCATCGTCACCATCTGACCCGGCCAGCACGAGTCCCAGAGGAGAGCGAATATGCAGCGGGACCGGATCGCAGCACAGCCTGTGTCGTGGGGGATCAACTACCTTCCTGGGTGGGGCCGGATGCTGGACGCCGGGCGCATCATCCGGGAGGTGCGCAAGCTCGGACTGACCGCGATGGAGTACCAGCCCGGGCTGTTCCCCGAGGATGCGGCGGCAGCGCGCGCGTACTTCGAGGGGGCGGGTCTTCGCCCCGCCGCCGGGTGGGTGCCCGTCAACCTCGCGCAGCGTGATCGCACCGTCGAGCTCGCTCGTTTCCGTGACGCCGTGCGGTTCCTCGCCGACCTGGGCGCCCCGATCAGCACGATCGGGGCAGCCGGGCCGACGGGCGACTTCGAGTCCGGCGTGCGACTCACGGAGCAGCAATGGGGGTACCTGGAGGCGGGGCTCGACGAGATCACCGACATCGCCGGTGAAGCCGGGGTGACAGTGGCCCTGCACCCGCACGTCGGCACCGCTGTCGAGAACGAGCAGGACATCCAGCGCGTGCTGGCCAACACCACGGTCGGGTTCTGCTACGACGCCGGGCATATCGCCGCCGCCGGTGCCGACCCCGTGCATGTCGCCCGGCTTATCGCCGACCGGACCGTGCACGTGCACCTGAAGGACATCGACTACCGGGTCGCCGAGCGACTCATCGACGGGACCATCGGATGGGCCGAGGCAGTCGGTGAAGGCGTGTTCACGCCCCTGGGCCGCGGCGACCTCGACCTGACCGCGATCCTTGCCGCGTACCGGTCGTACGACGGCACCGTGGTCATCGAGCAGGACATCCGTCTCCTCGAGGAGGGGACGGGACCGCGACAGGACCCCTTCGAGAACATGTCCACCAGCATCGCCTTCCTGGAAGCGCAATGACGACGCCGATCGTGGACCTTGACCGGCTGGAGATCGCCGGCGTCGAGTACGTCCCCGCCGATCCGCCGGGTCCGTTTCCCGCCACGGACGGGTGGATGCACTCCGGATGCGCTCTGCTGGAAGACGACACGGTCGTCGTCGCGCACCCGCAGGGCCGGCGTCTGCTGTTCTTCGACTCTCGCGGAACCGTGAGAACGATCGACGTTCCGGTGCTGGAGATGCACACCATCGTCCGGGAGGACGGTGCTGACGGCGAGACGCTCTGGCTGGTGAACAACGGTCACCGTTTCGAACCGGACCACCCCGACTACGCCCACCACCGCGAACGAGGATCCGTGGTACGGGTCGATCTCGACGGGCAGGTGGTGCAAGAACTGTCCTGCCCCGACATCGCCGCATACGCATCGACGCATTGGCAGCCGACGTCCATCTGCCGGGCAGCCGAAGGGTCGCTGTGGGTCGCAGACGGCTACGAGACCAGCCTTGTGCACCAGTATGTCGACGGCACCTACCGGCGCACCGTCGACGGCAGCGAGACCGGCACCCGCTTCGACACCCCTCATGGTCTGGCCGCGCGCAATGACCAGGTGCTGGTCGCCGACCGCACCAATCGGCGCATCGTGGTGCTCGAGGACGGTGTCGCCTCCGCGGTTTTGGATGCCCCGCTCACGAGCCCGTCGAGCCTGCTGGTCCTAGGTGATTGGTTGCTTGTCACGGAACTGTTCGGCGGTCTCGCGATCTTCGAGGGCGACCGGTACGTCGGGCACTACGCACGCTCACGGCAGAGCCCCACTCGGGATGCATGGCCCAACGATCGGGACGAGCGAGGCGGCATGAAGCGGCCTCGGCTGGACGGCGCCCTGCACAGCCCGCACGGTCTTGCGGGGGACTCCCAGCGCCTCGTGGTCACTGAGTGGCTGATCGGCGGCCGCGTCGACCAGTTCCGGGCTAGCCGTGCGGACTAAGACGGGCCTCCACCGGCCGGCGCTCCGCGCGCCCGCGAACAGCCTTGCCCGCGGGAAGTGCATCGGGTACGCGGCTGGTCGTTTTCTCGACCGGATGCACACCGCCCGCGCGGGCAGCGCGGTCTCGTCAACGCGCGACCAGGGTCGTCTCGAAGCTGTACAGGTCGGGCCGGTAGATGTGCACCCCGTACTCGATCGCCCGTCCGGAGTTGTCGAACGCGACTCGCTCCATCTGCAGCACCGGACCGTTGCGGTCGATGTCGAGGAGCCGCCCCTCGTCGTCATGCGCGCGCCGTGCGCCGATCTTCTGATTGGCAACCCGAATCGTCGTGCCTCGGCTGCGCAGCAGCTGATACAGGCCGCGCTCCTCCAACTGCTCCCGAGTGATGTCCGCGAGGTCGGCAGGCAGGTAGTTCTCCAAGATGGCCATCGGAGTCCCGTCGGAGGTGCGCCGGCGCCGGATGTGGAGAACGTCGGCGCCAGCGGGAACGCCCAGTCGAGCTGCCGCCGTGTCCGTCGCCGGAATCACCTCGTGAGTCAGCACCGTCGTGCCGGGGGCATGCTTCGAGCTCTGCAGATCTTCGAAGAGGCTTGTCAGCTCCACCGGCCGGGTCACCTGACCCTGCACGACCTGCGTGCCGATGCCGCGGCGGCGCACCAGCAAGCCACGGTCAACGAGTTCCTGGATGGCACGGCGCACGGTCGGCCGGGAGAGCCCCAGCCGCTGGCTGATCGCGATCTCGTTCTCAAGGCGCGCGCCGGCGGGGATCGCCCCGGAGTGAATGGCCTCGATGAGCCGACTGGAGATCTGGAAGTACAGCGGAATCGGCCCCGTCCTGTCCAGGTCGTGGAACAACTCCTCCGGCCAGACGCCCGTCGTCTCCGTCAATGTCTCCACGTCAACTCCTCCGAATGTATCGACAATATTACTTGGAAGAGGGCTTTGTCAACAATCTCCCGGATGTGCCTGTTCCCAGACGCTTGTGCTATTGTTAGGACATTCGGTGTAACTAAGATGAGAGAGTTGTACAGCGGAGTATGACCGAGAACCCTCCTTCCCCCGACGTCCTGGCCTTCGGCCGGCTCGGCGTCGATATCTACCCGCTCCAATCGGGAGTCGGGCTCCAGGACGTGCAGACGTTCGGCAAGTTCCTGGGCGGCAGCGCCGCGAACGTCAGTGTCGCCGCGGCCCGCTACGGTCACCGGGCGGCCCTCATCGCCGGCGTCGGCGACGACCCCTTCGGTCGCTACCTGCTCGCCGAGCTCGATCGCCTCGGTGTCGACAACCGCTACGTGCGGGTGGACGAAACGCTGAGGACGCCGGTCACGTTCTGCGAGATCTTCCCCCCGGACGACTTCCCGCTTTACTTCTACCGGGAACCCAAAGCGCCTGATCTCAACGTCGCACACACCGACCTCGACATGGATGCGATCCGGTCCGCCCGCATCTTCTGGTTCACGGCGACCGGACTCAGCCAGGAGCCCAGTCGGGCCGCACACCACGCCGCGCTGCAGGCGCGCCACAGCGGGCACACGATCTTCGACCTCGACTACCGGCCGATGTTCTGGCCCGACCCGGCCGAGGCGAGCGTCGAAGTGTCGCGGGTTCTCGAGTACGCGACCATCGCGGTCGGCAATCGCGAGGAGTGCGAGGTCGCCGTCGGCGAGACTGATCCCGATCGTGCCGCCGACGCGCTGCTCGATCGCGGCGTGCAGCTTGCGATCGTGAAGCAGGGGCCTAAGGGAGTTCTCGCCAAGACTCGGGGTGAGTCCGTCGTCGTGCCGCCTTACTGGGTCGATGTCGTCAACGGCCTGGGCGCCGGTGACGCATTCGGCGGCGCTCTGTGCCACGGGCTGCTCTCGGCGTGGGGTCTCGAGCGCATCCTGAGGTTCGCGAATGTCGCTGGTGCCCTTGTCGCGTCGCGGCTGGAGTGCTCGACGGCGATGCCGACCACGGAAGAGGTCGAATCCATCTTGGAGACGGGAGCCTCCCGATGATGCAGTTCCTCACCGCCGACGACTTCGCAAGCCTTCGCGAGATCCGCGCCGCCCGGCCCCAGTCGATCACCACGGCCTTGACAGCGCGTCGTCGCCGCGAGGTCCTTCGCGGCGACGGCCGGCTCTTCATCGTGGCCGCCGATCACCCCGCCCGCGGCGCACTCGCGGTCGGCAAGAACCCGACCGCGATGGCCGACCGCTATGAGCTGCTCGACCGGCTCGCGACCGCGCTCAGCCGTCCAGGAGTCGACGGGGTGCTCGGGACCCCCGACATCATCGACGATCTCGCCGCCCTCGGCCTGCTCGACGACAAGATCATCGTCGGATCGATGAACCGCGGTGGTCTGCGCGGCGCGAGCTTTGAGATGGATGACCGCATGACCGCCTACGATGTCCCGACGATGGTCGCCGCAGGGATCGACTTCGCCAAAACTCTGGTGCGTGTCGATCTCGCCGATCCTGGCACCGTCTCGACGCTCAAAGCGATGGCGGACGCCGTGACGCAGGCATCGGCTGTGAAACTGCCCATCATGCTCGAGCCTTTCCTGAGCAACCGGGTTGACGGTCGCGTGGTCAACGACCTATCGACGGATGCCGTGATCTTGTCGATCGCGATCGCCTCGGGCCTGGGCGCATCCAGCGCGAACACGTGGATGAAGCTGCCGGTCGTCGACGATATGGAACGCGTCATGGCCGCGACCACGATGCCCACGCTGCTTCTCGGTGGGGACTCCGGCGTCGACCCCGACGAGACGTTCGCCGCCTGGGAAGACGCGCTGTCCCTACCCGGCGTGCGCGGTCTCACCGTCGGCCGCACGCTGCTCTACCCGCCCGACGACGACGTCGCAGCCGCCGTTGACATCGCGGCCGGACTCGTCCACACCGATCTCTGACCCAACGGAGGAAACACATGAGCACCATCGAGACCGCCTCGGCAACCGAGGCCACCGCGGACGCCATGCGCACCATTCCGCACTGGATCGACGGCGCGCCCCGTCCGTCCACCTCGGGCCGCACCGCTCCCGTCTACAACCCCGCCACCGGCGCCGTGCAGGCAGAAGTCGCGCTGGCCGACCAGGCCGAGATCGACGAAGCGATCGCCTCAGCTCAGCGGGGCTACGAGACCTGGAAGGGCTACTCGATCGCCAAGCGGCAGACCGTCCTGTTCGCGTTCCGCGAGCTGCTGAACTCCCGCAAGCGGGAGCTCGCCGAGATCGTTACAGCGGAGCACGGCAAGGTGCTCTCCGACGCAATGGGCGAAATCCTCCGCGGCCAGGAGGTCGTCGAGTTGGCGACCGGGTTCCCCCACCTGATCAAGGGCGCGTTCAGCGAGAACGCGTCGACCGGCATCGACGTCTATTCACTCAAGCAGCCCCTTGGCGTCGTCGGCGTCATTTCGCCGTTCAACTTCCCGGTGATGGTGCCGCTGTGGTTCGTGCCGATCGCGATCGCGGCCGGCAACGCGGTCGTCCTGAAGCCCTCCGAGAAGGACCCCTCGGCGGCACTGTGGCTCGCCCAGATCTGGAAGGAAGCAGGCCTGCCGGACGGCGTGTTCACGGTGCTGCAGGGCGACAAGCTCGCCGTCGACGGCCTGCTCACCTCGCCGGTCGTTCAGGCCATCAGCTTCGTCGGATCGACCCCGATCGCGCAGTACATCTACGAGACCGCCTCGCAGCACGGCAAGCGCGTCCAGGCGCTCGGCGGCGCCAAGAACCACATGCTGGTCCTCCCCGACGCGGACCTCGACCTCGTCGCCGACCAGGCCGTCAACGCCGGCTACGGCGCTGCGGGCGAGCGCTGCATGGCCATCTCGGTCGTGCTCGCGGTCGAGCCCGTCGCCGACGACCTGATCGCGAAGATCCAGGACCGTATCGGCAAGCTCAAGATCGGCAACGGCGCCGGAGTGGACGGTGTCGAGCCCGACATGGGCCCGCTCATCACCGACATCCACCGCGCCAAGGTCTCGTCGTACGTCGACATCGCCGAGCAGGACGGTGCGAAGATCGTCGTCGACGGCCGCAACTTCCAGGTCGACGGGCACGAGGACGGCTTCTTCTTCGGCCCCACGCTCATCGACGACATCCCCACGAGCAGCCGCGCGTACCGGGAGGAGATCTTCGGACCGGTGCTATCGGTCGTGCGCGTGGATTCCTACGACGAGGGCCTGGACCTGATCAACTCGGGCGAGTTCGGCAACGGCACGGCGATCTTCACCAACGACGGGGGAGCGGCCCGCCGGTTCCAGAACGAGGTGCAGGTCGGCATGATCGGCATCAACGTGCCCATCCCCGTGCCCGTCGCCTATCACTCCTTCGGCGGGTGGAAGAAGTCGCTGTTCGGCGATGCCAAGGCCTACGGCGTGCACGGGTTCGACTTCTTTACCCGCGAGAAGGCGATCACCAGCCGCTGGCTCGACCCTGCCACGCACGGCGGCATCAACCTCGGGTTCCCGCAGAATAACTGATTGACACAGAGACCGGGGTGCCGCGGAGTTCCGATCTTGGCCGCGGCGCCCCTCCCTCACGACGAGAGCAGGATATGAGCACTTCGGACCAGCGTTGGTTCCACCGCCGCGGCGAGCTCGCCCGGGACGGCTGGGAGAGCGTCGTCGACGAGAACACTCCGGGCTGGGCGCACACCGGCATCCAGGTCGCCGAACTGAAGGGCACCGACTCGCTAACGCTCGCGCCCACCGGGGTCGAACGGATCATCGTGCCGTTGTCGGGCTCGTTCACCGTCGCCCGCTTCGAGGGCGCCGAGACAACGACAACGCGTCTGAAGGGGCGTGCTTCGGTGTTCGACGGCCCGACGGACGTGCTCTACCTCTCGTCCGCCGCGAGCGCCGTGCTGAACGGTGTCGGGCGCGTCGCGATCGCGACGTCGCCGACCGATGCGGTCAAGCCGTCCGTGTACATCCCGGCGTCCGACATCCCGGTCGAGCTGCGGGGCGCGGGCCGTTCGAGCCGCCAGGTGCACAACTTCGGAACCCCGCAGGCGCTGGATGCGGCACGGCTGATCGTGTGCGAGGTGATCACGCCGGCCGAGAACTGGTCGTCGTACCCGCCGCACAAGCATGACGAGCACGTGGCCGGCCACGAGTCGCGGCTGGAGGAGATCTACTACTTCGAGTCGGCGCCGGTGTCGGGATCGGATGCTGCGGCCGAGGCCTCGTTCGGGATGTTCAGCACGTACTCGTCGCCGGCGGGCGAGATCGACATCAACGCGATGGTGCGCACCGGCGACATCGCCCTCGTTCCCTTCGGCTACCACGGCCCCGCGGTCGCGGCCCCGGGGTACGACCTGTACTACCTGAACGTGATGGCCGGGCCGGATCCCGAGCGGGAGTGGCTGATCAGCGACGATCCCGCGCACGCGTGGGTGCGCGACACCTGGACCGGGCAGAGCTTCGACGAGCGGCTGCCGTACACGAACGACACGGACGACAAGGAAGGCGACCGCTGATGGGCGCGACGAGACGGATGACGGTCAGCCAGGCGCTCGTGGAGTTCCTGGCGCATCAGTGGACCGTGGACGGCGACCTCCGTGAGCGGACGGTCCCGGGAATGTTCGGCATCTTCGGCCACGGCAACGTGGCCGGCATCGGTCAGGCGCTCAAGCAGTTCAACGCCGAGCAGCCGGACCTGATGCCGTATCACCAGGCGCGCAACGAGCAAGCAATGGTGCACCAGGCGGTCGGCTACGCGCGCATGCACCGCCGTCGCGG
>NZ_RRYE01000069.1 GCF_004010105.1 Microbacterium sp. CPCC 204701 | reverse complement strand
CGACGGGGGCGGATGCCTCGACCTCGGCGGGCGCCGCCGGCTCGATCTCGGCCTCCATCGGGGCCGCCGGCTCGAATTCGGCCAGAGTGGGGGCCGCCGGCTCAGCCTCGGCCTCCGCGGAAACCTCCGGCTCCGCCTCGACCTGCGTGAGGGCCGGGTCGGTTTCGGCCTCAGTACGGGCCTCCGGCTCCGCCTCGGCCTGAGATTCCTCCGCGGAGGTTTCCACGGGCTCCGCAGCAGCAGTCTCATTGGCCGGCAGCGGCGGCTTGGGCGGAACGACGATGTCCGCGGCGACACTCGCCACGACCTCGAGATCGCTCGGAACCGGCGGGGGCGGCCCCGGATCCGCCACCGGCGGCGGGGACGATGACGCCCCGGGCGAACCCCCGCGCTGCGAACCTGACGAGTCCGGGGCTGGGCGCTCGGCCTTCGGCTTGCGCGGCTGCCGGGGCTTCTTCGGCTGCTGCGGCTGCGGCCGGGTGATCGGCACGACGCGCGGGCTCTCGTGACGGTCCGGCTCTTCCGGATCGATCTCGTTCGGCGCCGGGAGGGAGGCTGTCACCGAACCAACGTACCAAGCGCCCCTCGGCGCGGCGTGGTCCGCACGGCCGAGTCTCAGCATCCGCGTTATGTCACGAAACGGCAACGCCAACCCGATATTCTGCACGTTCTCAGGCGTCATGGATACCATGAGGGCGGCACGAAGGGGTGTCTCGTCGGTGAATTGCCGGTGAACCACGCACTTCAGGAGCAGACTTTGACCCTTCAGACCGTCATCCTCGCGGCTGGCATGGGCTCGCGGCTGGGCCGCAGCCTCCCCAAGCCCCTGACCGAGCTCAGCGACGGCCGCAGCATCATGCAGCAGCAGCACGACAACATCCGTGCCGCGTTCGGCGACGACGCCAAGATCACGACCGTGGTGGGCTACCGGGCGGAGACGATCGTCGAGGCGTTCCCCGACGTCGACTACGTCTACAACGACCGCTACGACCAGACGAACACGTCGAAGAGCCTCCTGCGCGCGCTGGCCAAGACGGGCAAGGGCGGCGTGCTCTGGATGAACGGCGATGTCGTCTTCGATCCGCGCGTCCTCGGTCGCGCGATCGAGCTCATCGAGCGCGATCAGTCGTTCGTGACCGTCAACACCTCGAAGGTCAGCGACGAAGAGGTGAAGTACACGGTCACGGCGGAGGGCCACATCAAGGAGCTCTCGAAGACCGTCAAGGGCGGCATCGGTGAGGCTGTGGGCATCAACTACATCTCGAGCCGCGACAAGAAGGCGTTCCTGCGCCAGCTGACGCGCGTCGACGACCAGGACTACTTCGAGCGCGGTCTCGAGCTCGCGATCGCCGAGGACGGCCTGCTGCTGGAGCCCCTCGACATCTCCGACCTGTACGCGGTCGAGGTGGACTTCGCCGAGGACCTCGAGCGGGCCAATCTCTTCGTCTGACCCGACGCGGCATCTGCTGTCAACCCTGAGCGACCGCTCAGGGCCTGGCGCATAGGATCGGCGCGATGGCTGACAAAGTGCACCGGATCCACACCCTCCCCGGGGACGCGCCGTGGCAGGGCGGGCTTCCGCCTGCCGGCTCGGAAGAGCACCCGCTCACGATCCGCGCTCTCGACCGCGTGCTCGCCATCCAGCGTCCGGTCGTGATCGCGCATCTGCGCAGCATCCGACTGCGCCATCCGGATGCCACGCCCTCCGACATCGTGCGAATCCTGGAGCGCCGCTATCTCGCGGCCGTCACGACCGGCGGCGCTGCGGTCGGGGCGACGGCCGTCGTCCCGGGCATCGGGACCGGCGTCACGCTCGCCCTGAGCGGCGTGGAGACGGTGGCCTTCCTCGAGGCGACCGCGCTGTTCGCGCAGTCGGTCACCGAAGTGCACGGCATTCCCGTCGCCGACCCGGATCGTGCCCGCGCGCTCGTGCTCACCCTGATGCTCGGCAAGGAGGGCGTCGACCTCGTGGCCCAGCTCGCCGGACAGGCCGCAGGTCGCGGCCCGGCGCGTTCGACGTACTGGGGCGAGATCGTCACCAAGACGCTCCCTCGCGCCGCCGTCGGACCCCTCGTGGACCGGCTCAAGTCAGCGTTCATACGCCAGTTCGCGGCGCGGGGCGGGGCATCGTGGCTCGGCAAGGCGCTGCCGTTCGGCATCGGCGCAGCGATCGGCGGCGCCGGCAACAACATCCTCGGCCGGCGAGTGCTCGCGGGCTCCCGGCGCGCGTTCGGAATCCCGCCGGCATCGCTGCCGCCGGAACTCGAGCCCCGGCCGGATGCCGAACGCCTGGAGCGGCTTGCCGGACGCGGCATCCGCCGGGCCGGCCAGGCCATCGTGGGCGGTGTGAGGCGGGGCACCGCGACGGTGGGCAGAGTCGTGCTCCGGAAAGATCGCGGGATCGAGCCGCCGTCGCACGGCTGAGCCTCCTCCCGAGGGCGTGTGCGAAGGAGTTCCGACAGACCGGACGCAGTCCGCGTCCCGACACGGTCAGCGACACCGCCGGGCTGTGCCTGCGTGACGCCGAACCGGACGATTCTGTCGTGACGATCGCGTGGTTCGGACTCGACGACGGCGAGGAGCACCTCTGGCGATCCGTGATGTGACGTCGCCGTCGCGGGCGGCGGGGTGAGAATAGGAGCATGGGTCTGTTCGTCCAGCGTCCTGAAGAGCCCGCCGACTGGGCTGGCATCCCCTCCGAGCCCGCACATCCCGAGGGTGCCGCTGAGCGCCTGACGGATGCCGCCGGCGTGGATCCGGGGCTCCTCGTGGGCGGAGAGCTCGGGGGCGGCGCCGTCGAGTCGATCGTCATCCCGGTGGTGCCGGCTATCGAGATCGCGCAGCCGCAGAAATTTCCCGCCGACGAATAGCGGTGGAGCGGCGTGGGGTCGGACGGATCCCCGGCGACGGATCCCCGCGCATCGAGTCTCGGCATCTGCGCGACTGCTCGAACATTTATCTTGCAGTGGTGGCTGGCGTTGCGATAGATTGTAGATCAGAGATTCGATGATTGAGAGGACTCCGGCCGCATCTGGCGAGTCCGTGGGCAGGAGAGAGCGCGGCGATCCGCCGCAGCGTGAAGACGAGTTGCGACCGCGATCTCGCGGGGAGTCTCGAGTCCTCGCCCTCCTCCGTCTGTGCGTCTCATGTCTGCCGATCCCGTGTTCGACCTACATCGGCGCTCTCGGCTGCGGGGCGACTCGTGGATGGATTCGCCGCGGGTCGTCGTGCCCGTGCCGAGGCGGAAGCGGCCGAGATCCGGTTGCTCGCGGATGCCGCGGCATCGGTCACCGCGCCGGTCGGTGCGCGCGGCGAGCAGCGACGCCGGTTCGAGCTGGCCCGACGGGCGCTGGTGTCAGACCTCTCGACCTCGAGCCGGGTGTCGGAGTGGACGGTGACCCGACTCCTGTCGGAGTCGGCCGACTTGTGCACGCGGTTCACCCTCGCTGTCGATGCTCTCGAGCGGGGTGAGATCTCACGGCAGCACCTCGCGTGGATCCACGATCTCGGCGACCCGATCGACGACGACGACGCACGCGATGAGTTCGTTCGGATCGCCGTCGATCGCGCGGGCACGCTCACGCCTGGCCGGCTCGCGCCCGTGCTCAAGGTGATCGCAGAGCGCTTCGTGGAGCAGTCGCTGCACGAACGGCACGCCGCGGCGGTCGTGCGTCGCGATGTCCGGGTGATCGACCAGACGGATGGACTCGCGACGCTCCAGGTCACCCACGACGCCACCCTGATCCAAGGCATACGCGACCGCCTCACCGCGCAAGCCCGATCCGTCGTCGCTGCGCGCACCCCGCAGCCGGACGCCGACCCGGGCCCCTACCCGGACGCCGGCGGCCACGTCGACGGCGACGGTGACGGTCACGGTGAGCGTGCGGGCACCATCGGTGAAGGTGAGCCCGCAGACGAGCGCACCATGGACCAGCTTCGGGCGGACATCGCTACCGACCTGCTTCTCACCGCCGGCCCCGACGACTGCGTCGCCGGCACGGAACTCGATGCCATCCGCGCCACCGTGCAGGTCACCGTGCCCGTGCTGACAATGGCGGGCCCCTCCACCGAACCCGCGCTTCTCGCGGGATACGGCCCGATCGACACGGAGACTGCACGACTGCTCGCGGCCGGCGCAACCGGATCGGAGCGCGTCATGACGTCCCCGGTCCGGTGCCGTGATGTGCGTCGACCGATACCGCCCCGGTCCGGCGCTCGACCGGTTCCTCGCTGCCCGAGACGAGCATTGCCGCTTCCGGGGCTGCCGGCGACCCGTCTGGCGCTGCGATGTCGACCACACGATCGGCGCGGCCCAGGGCGGCCCCGCCTCGCATGGGAACCTTGCGCATCTCTGTCGACGTCACCATGTGCTCAAGACCGTCGAGGCGTGGACCGTCGAGCAGGTCACACCGGGCGTTCTCGTGTGGACGAGCCGACGGGCCGCACGCACACAGACCGGCCCGAGCCGGTCGTCCGGTTCGTGGCCGATCCCGAGATCCTCGAACGACGCCGCGCCTTGCGCGAACCCTGGCTGTTCAGCGCCGAAGACCCGCCTGGAAGCGACTCACCGTTCTGAGCAGCGCTCCTGACTCAGCCCTCTCACACCGCCGTTGCCACGCCGCCGTGGGCCGCGGTCGCGCAGCAATGCACAACCGTGAACACTCTCCCGACCTGCAAGCGCTTGCAGGTCGACTCTCGACAGTCACCGGGCCGAGGCATAGCCTCACATGTATGGACAGCACGTTGGCGTGCCTGGCGGCGTGGATGCCGCGGCAGCGGTGGTACGCCGCGAAGGCGCGCTCACCGAGTCTGCGTCTCGTCTCGTGGTGGGAGCTGCCCTCACCAGCGGACGCCGAGTCCGATTCCGATGCACGCATACGCACGTACCTCGTTGCCGACGAAGGCGCTCTGCCGACGGTGCTGTACCAGATCCCCGTGGTCGCGCGCGCGACTGAGACGGTCGATGCCGACCCCGAGCACGTCATCGGCAGCCCTGAGCCCGGCACGACCTTCATCGACGGCCCCTTCGACCCCGCGTACGCCGACGCGCTCCTCCGGCTGATCACGGGCGGCGGTACGGCGGAGGGTCCGCAGACCCGGGTCGCCGGTCATCCGGTCGATGGCGGGACGTTCGGCGACACGACCGCCCGCGTCGTCACCGGTGAGCAGTCCAATACGTCGCTCATCTTCGAGGGTGACGGGATGCCGGTCATCTGCAAGGTGTACCGCCAAGTGCATCCCGGGCTCAATCCCGACATCGAGCTCCAGATCGCGCTGGCCAAGTCCGGCTCGTCGCGGGTGCCGACGCCGGTCGGTTGGGTGGAGGGCCTGTGGCCCGACCTCGAGACCGCACACGGCGCAGTCCGGGGCTCGCTCGCGTTCGCGCAGGAGTTCCTCCCCGATGTCGAGGACGCGTGGCGCGTCGCGCTCCTCGCCGCGGCGCGCAGCGACGACTTCCGCGCCCACGCGCGGGCACTCGGCGAAGCCACCGCCGACGTCCACCTCGCACTCGCGGGATGCTTCCGCACGCGAGCCGCCACGACGCGCGACCGCGAAGCCACCGCGTCGACGTGGGCTCGCCGGCTCGCTATCGCGATGGCCGAGGTTCCCGAGATCTCGGAGCGGCGGGCCGCCGCCGAGGCGGTCTACCGACGGGCACTGGAGGTGGCGTGGCCGGCCCTTCAGCGCATCCACGGCGACTACCATCTCGGTCAGGTCATCCACGCTCCCGGCCGGGGCTGGGTGCTCCTGGATTTCGAGGGCGAGCCGCTGCGACCGATGGCTGAGCGAACGCAGCCCGACCTGCCGCTGCGCGACGTCGCCGGCATGCTGAGGTCGTTCGACTACGTGACGGGCTCACTGCGCCTCGACGACCCCGGCCGCTCCCCAGAGGCGGTGCGCGGCTGGGCGCGCGATGCGCGTCAGGCGTTCGTCGAGGGATACGCCGCGCGGTCCGGCACCGACCTGGATCGGAGGCATCCGCTGCTGGCCGCCCTCGAACTCGACAAGGCTGTGTACGAGGCGATCTACGAGTCACGCAACAGGCCGACGTGGGTCTCCATCCCGCTCGCGGCGATCTCGCGCCTCGTCGAGCGACCTGCCGCGGTCGTCTGAGCCCGCCCGCACGCGGGTCAGGGCTCGTCGTCGAGATCCGCCTCGTCCTCGGGCTCGTCCCCGTCGTCGTCCTGCGTCGTGCGCGCGTACCAGTCGTCCCACTCGCGCATGAGGCGGTCGATCGCCGTGTGGAAGCGTGCCGTCGCCGCTCCCGGCGACGTGTCGCCGAAGTAGTGCGACACCCAGCGCTCGAGGCGTGCGACGGCCTCGGGATCACCGAGAACGCGGTCGGTCTCGGCAACGACATCCGAGGCCGCCGACGCCTCGAGCCACTCGCAGGCCGACAGGTACCCGTGCGTGTCGATCGCCGCCGCCGGGTCCACCGGTCGCGTGATCATGAGCGGCTTGTCGGCCGCAAGCCGGTCGTAGACCATCGCCGAGATGTCGACGATCGCGACGTCCGCCGCCGAGAGCTGCCAGCCGAGATCCGGCCCGTCGTCGTACACGTGCCGGGCGGCCGGGTCGGCGGCATTGGCGGCCGCCAGTGCCGCCACGATGCGCCGATTCGCGGAACCGTACTCCGCGTCGACGACTCCCGATCGCGGGTGCGGGCGGTAGATCACGCGGTGGCGTCCGCTCGCGAGCAGCGCCGACACGAGCGCCTCGCCGTGGGACGCCACCGAGCCGTAGTGCGCGGACGGGCGGTCGCCCTCCCACGTCGGCGCGTACAGCACGACCGTACGGTCGTCGGGCGTGTACGGCAGCGACCCGGAATAATGGTCGGCCTGCGGACGCCCGATGGGGATGGCGCGGTGGTCGATGTCGTAGTCCCACAGCACGCGTGACAGGCGCTCGCGCGCGGCTTCGCCGGCGATCAGGGCGTAGTCGTACGCCTTGTACTGGTTGGTGGTCATGTACATCTTGTCGGACTCACCGTGGTTGATGAAGACGTGCCAGCGGCGGCCGTAGCGGAACATCTGGAAGTTCCGGGTGTTCTGATTGACGTACAGCACGACGCGGATGTCCTGCGTGGCGATGAACCGCTCGAGATCGCGCACGGTCGGCACGAACGCGACCGGTGGCGCATCCTCGGCGAGCAGGGCGCGGGCACCGGTGGCGGCGCGGCTGAGCACGACGACAGGCCACATCGTCGACAGCTCGGCGAGCGGCTTGTACCACTGCCTCATCTGGTACATGTTGACGGTCCCGTCGGCGAAGTACACAGCGACCCGATAGTGGAACGACGGATGCGGAGGCCTGGCCGCGAGCGCGCGTCGCACGTCGATGACGGCCGAGCGGTTGCGCACCGCCTTGCTGACGAGCGCGACCGCCTTCTTCGCATCCGAGACGACACCCACCCGTCCAGCCTAACGGGGGCGTCAGCGGGTTCTCGGGGCGCCCATGACATGATCGACGCGTGCATGTCGAGCAACACGGGCGCAAGGACGCTCCGGTCGTCCCTCCCGGTGCCGGCGTGAGCTTCGTCATGCCCGTGCTGAACGAGCGCGCCTACCTGAGCCGCGCCGTCGAGACGGTTCTCGCACAGGACGTCGAGGGTCCGACCGAGCTCATCCTGGCGCTCGGTCCGTCGACCGACGGCACCAGCGAGCTGGCGCAGGAGCTGGCCCGCACCGACGAGCGCCTCGTCCTGGTCGACAACCCGGCGGCCGACATCCCCGTCGGCCTCAACCTGGCGATCCGCACCGCGCGCCACCCCACCATCGTGCGGGTCGACGCCCATTCCGAGCTCGACCCGTCCTACACGCGCCGCGCCCTGGCGGCCCTCGACCGGGTGCGCGCGGCGAACGTGGGCGGGGTCATGCGCGCGCAGGGGCGCACACCCTTCCAACGTGCGGTCGCGCGCGCCTACAACTCCCCCATCGGTCTGGGCGGCGGCGCTTACCACGGCGGCACTCAGGAAGGCGAAGCCGAGTCGGCGTACCTCGGCGTGATGCGCCGGGCGGTTCTGGACGAGGTGGGCCTGTTCGACGAGTCCATCCGCCGCGGCGAGGACTGGGAGCTGAACCTGCGCATTCGACGCGCCGGATACCGGGTGTGGTTCGACCCGACGCTCGACGTCACCTACTGGCCGCGCGAGAGCTGGACGCGTCTCGTGCGCCAGTTCTCGGCGACGGGCCGGTGGCGGGGGGAGCTCGTGCGACGCTTCGGGCGCGGCAACTCGCTGCGGTTCTTCGCCCCGCCCGCCCTCGTGCTCGCTGTCGTGCTCTCGATCGTCGTCGGCGTCCTGCAGCTGACGGGGGTGCTGCCGGGTTGGTGGGCGGTCGCGGCATCCGTCGTCTACCTCCCCGTCATCGCGTACGCGGTGCTCGTGATCGCCGTCGCGATCGGGCAGGGCGGAGGCCACGGCTGGCGCGACAAGCTGTGGACGGGCGCGGTGCTGCCCACGATGCACCTCGCGTGGGGCTGGGGGTTCCTGGTCGGCGTCGTGCGCGGCGCCCACGACACCGTCGACACGTCACGGCTCGGCAGCCGCAACACCCCGCTGCCGTAGCGCGGGCACGGCATCCGCGCGTCAGCCGACGTCGACGAAGCCCTGGTCGAGGAGGCGGGTGACCACGCGCTCGGCCGCGTGGCCGTCGTCGCGTGCGTTGAACTTCGCGCGCCACGCGGTGTACTTCGTCACGTAGGCGTCGGGATCGGGCGCCGTGATCGCGCGCACGAGCTCCTCCTCCGATCGCACGACCGGACCGGGTGCGTGCACCGCGAGGTCGAAGTAGAAGCCGCGCAGCTCACCGCTGAAGTGGTCCATGTCGGGCACCAGGAAGTACATCGGCTTGCCGGTGACCGAGAAGTCGAACATCACCGAGGAGTAGTCCGTGATGAGCGCGTCGGCGACGAGCAGCAGCTGCGACGTGTCGGGGTAGCCGGTGACATCGATGACGCGAGGACCCTCGGCATCCCGCCCCGGGAGCAGGGTCCGCGAGTGGCCGCGCACGAGCACGACCGAGTCGGTCGCGGCCGCCAGTCGCACCGGGTCGACGAAGTCGACGATCTGATCACGGTCGTCGCGCCACGTCGGCGCGTACAGCAGCACCCGCTCGCCCGGACGGATGCCGAGCGCCTCCCGTGTCGCCGAGCCGTCGCCGCCGGTGAGCACATCGTTGCGGGGATACCCCTCGACCCAGATCGGCCGTGTCAGGAACGCGTACGCCTTACCGAGGATCGTGGCCGCGTACGGGTTCTGGGCGAGCAGGATGTTCCAGCGGCGCGACTCGCGGATCACCGCGGCTATCCGTCGTGGGTCGAAACCGGGCCGATGCAGCGCGAGCCGCTTGAGCGGCGTGCCGTGCCACGTCTGCAGCACGACCTGTCCGCGTCGCCGGACGAACCGGCGGCGCAGCCAGTCGTTCACGACCAGCAGCCGCGCCGCTCCGCGGGCACGCCACCACTCCGGGCTGCCCTCGACCACCGCGACGGCGCCGTCGGGCACCGCCACCGACAGGTCGACGACGCTCCAGTAGCGTGTCACGCCGGGGGCCCGCTGCGACAGCTCGCGGTCGATCGCGAGCGGGTTGCAGCTCGCGTTCCGGCCGTAGAAGCTCTCGAAGAACACGGCGTTCTCGAAGCCTGCGAGCCGCGCGGCGTATCGCCGCTCGAGGGCGTCCTGCCCCTCGCCCGAGTCGTACGCAGGGTCGACGGGCGGCCCGATGACCAGGGTCCAGCCGTCGAGCTCTGCGCGCAGGGTGCCCAGCTGCGTCAGCGGCAGCGCCTCGGGGGAACGGATGCCGCGTGCTTCGGCATCCGTGATGCGCACCTCGTAATATCCGCTGGGCAGCGGCAGGTCGCTCCCGCCCCAGCGGGCGGCGCGCAGCGGCACGACGGCACGCCACGTCTTGCCCCGGCCGGTGAGCACGCCCTTCGCGCGGGCGCGAGGACCGACGATCTCGACCGAGGCGGGGCGCTCACCGGAGCCGGAGAGCTCCAGCGCCGCTCCCCCGTCGATCGTGAAGCGCGCGTCCGTCATCGGTCTCCTTCCGTCGGGCGGGAGGCCCGTTGCGGGGCGGGCGTATGGCCGTACACTCCGGCCAGGATCGCACGGTACACCCTCTCGGCGTTGCGTCCGTCGCGGTACGCGTGGACGCGGTCGCTCAGCGACCGTGAGCGGGCGACGCGGCGCTCGCGTTCGGCGGCGTCACCCAGGATCGCGTCGAGCTGCGCCGCGGCACCGTCCCAGTCGGTGGCCCAGTCCTCGCCCGCGACGTCTTGGTAGCGCCCGTAGAATCCGCGGCGACGGGCGTACGCGGCGACGTCGGGCGCGAGGAAGACCACCGGGAGCGGCACCAGCGCCGCATCGAACGCGAGCGACGAGAAGTCCGTCACGAGCGCGTCGAAGGCGGGCAGCAGCGGGGTCACATCCGGCACGACGTCACTCCCGAGCGTCTGGATGCGGTCGGTCGGGGACGGCGGCGCGTAGTCGCCGGCCCCGAGAGGATGCGAGCGGACGAGCATCGTCGCACCGTGCCGGGTGAGCACCTCGAGGATCCTCCGCCATTCGTCGTGGCTCGGCACGGCCGGATCGGGGGCGCCGTCGCGCCACGTCGGCGCATACAGCACGGTGTACCCCGCAGGATTCAGGCGAGGCACCGCCTCGCTCAGCGCGGCGCGAGCCATCGACCGGCGGCCGTCGGGCGTGCCGGAGGACAGCACGTCCACCCGCGGCTCCCCGGTCACCGGGACGCGTGCGTCGGCGAGGGCGAACGCCGATTCGAGGCGGCC
>NZ_RRYE01000068.1 GCF_004010105.1 Microbacterium sp. CPCC 204701 | reverse complement strand
GCCAGCCGCACCTCGGCGACGGCGGGGTCGAGTCCTGGCCTGCGGTCTTCCACCCGCCCACCGTACTCGGGCGCCGCGGCATGCTGCGCGGTCGCCGTGAAACGGCCGGGACGAACGACCGTCGTCGTCCGGCCTGACGCTCGTCCACCCCGATTCAGCCCGTCGGTTTCACCGAGACGGCGCCAGTAGGCTGGTCGCGGCATCCCACCGTCATCCGAAGGAGCACCACCATGGGCGCGTACGACGCCGTCATCGAGATCCCGCGCGGCAGCCGCATCAAGTACGAGGTCGACCACGGCACCGGTCGCGTCTTCCTCGACCGCATCCTGTACACGCCGATGGGCTACCCCACCAACTACGGGTTCTTCGAGAACACCCTCGGCGAAGACGGCGATCCGCTCGACGTGCTCGTGCTGCTCGACCACGACCTCGCGCCCGGCGTGCTCGCCAAGGTGCGCCCGGTCGGCGTGCTGAAGATGAGCGACGAGGCCGGCGGCGACGACAAGGTGGTCGCGGTGCTCGCCAAGGACCCGCGGTGGGCGCACATCCAGGACGTGGCCGACATCCCCGAGTACACCCAGAAGGAGATCAGCCACTTCTTCGAGCACTACAAGGATCTCGAGCCCGGCAAGTGGGTCAAGGTCGACGAGTGGGCCGGCGCCGCCGAGGCCGAGCGCCTCGTGTCAGAGGCATTCGACCGCTTCGCCGAGCACGAGGGCGAGACGCGCACGCAGGGCGAGGGCGTGGCCCCGAGCACTCTCTGACCACAGCTTCATGCGAAGAGCGGATGCCTCGGCATCCGCTCTTCGTCGTTCGAGAGTGTGCGGGGTCAGACCGAGATGCCGCGAGCGGCCATGAAGTCGACCGGGTTGACCGTGCCACCGTTGACATACACCTCGAAGTGCAGGTGGCAGCCGAACGACTGGCCGGTGTTGCCCTCGCTCGCGATGAGCTGGCCCGCGTTGACCCACTGCCCGTGGCCGACGAAGATGCCGCCGCTTCGGATGTGTGCGTACCCGGTGGCGACGCCCCCGCCGTGATCGATCTTGATGTAGTTGCCGTAGCCGCCGTTCGGCGCGGCGTAGACGACGCGGCCGGCCGAGGCGGCGTAGATGCCTGCGCTGCAGCCGGCGGCGAGATCGACACCGCGGTGGAAGCTGCTGGCGCAGCCTTGCGGACCGCACTGACTCGATCGCCAGCCGTAACCGGAACTCCGCCAACCGGAAGAGGGACGTGCCCAGCCCGAGCCGACGACGCCTCCTCCGCCGCCGCCACCGCCGCCGCCTGCGCCCTGGTTGAGGCGGTCGGCCTCTTCCCGGGCCTTCCGGGCGGCTTCGGCGGCCGCCCTCTCGGCGGCCTCCCTGCGGAGGCGCTCGCCCTCCTGGTAGGCGGCGACCGTCTTGGCGGTCGTGTCTTGGAGTGCGGCGAGCTGAGCCTCGAGGGTGATCTGCATGGCCTTCTGCGCCTCGAGCGCGGCCTGGGCCTCGTCGGCGGCATTCTGCGCCGCGAGCATCTTGTCTTCGGCGATCTTCTGGAGGCGGTCGCGCTCGGCGCGCTGCACCTCGGCCTGATCGCTGAGGCTCTGGGCCGAGTTGCGCGCCGTGATGGCCTGCGCGTAGACGTCGCTGTTGCGATCGACGAGCTTGTCCATCGTGCCGAGGCGGGCGAGCAGATCGTCGGCACCGGCCGCGGACCCCGCGAAGAAGAGCTCGAGTGAGGTGTCATTCCCGCCGCTGCGGTACAGCTGCGCGGCGACGCGGCCCGCGTTCTGCGCGGCGGCGACGGCCGTGGCGGCCTGCTCGTCGGCCTGCTGCTGCAGCTCCTCAGCGCGCAGCGCCGCGTCGAAGAACTCCTGCTGGGCGACGTAGAACTCGTCGGACGCCTGCTGCGCCAGCTGGCGCTTGGTGGCGACCTCGGTCTCGAGACCGGCGATGAGGCCCTGGATCTTGGCAATCTCGGCCGCTTTGGCTCCTTCGTTCGCCTTCGCGCGCTCGACCTCTTCCCACGAGGGGTACGCGGCTGCGAACGCGGGCGCCACGAGCGGGCTTGCGAACACGCTGACGGCGGCGGCGCCGAGGATGCCGAGCCCGAGGGCCGTGCGCCGGTTCATGGCCGGCCAGAGCAGCCGACGTTCACGCGGTGACGGTGCGCAGCCGCATTCGTCGAAGGCATCCACGATGGTGCTGTCGGACTCCATCGGATCCTCCCCCCGCGACGTCAACCTTTTTCACACTAGCAACATGAGTCACATCCGCAACCCCTGTCGAGCGCCGCGACCGCCGCTCGGGACAGCGGTCATCCGCAAGTGTCGCCCCGCAGAGCCGAGCGCACAAGCGCGCCACGCCCTCGATTCGCGTTTTCCTGCCCCGTTGCGTATGCTTGACCCTCGGTGAGTGAGCCCCCGGGTTCACCCGGCCCCATCGTTTAGCGGCCTAGGACGCCGCCCTTTCACGGCGGTAGCACGGGTTCGAATCCCGTTGGGGTCACGCCCGAGAAAACTCAATAGCATGGCCCTGTAGCGCAGTTGGTTAGCGTGCCGCCCTGTCACGGCGGAGGTCGCGGGTTCAAGTCCCGTCAGGGTCGCTCCGAGCGACGGGCCCTTTTCTCGAAGAGGGCCTTTCGTCTAGGACGCGGCAACACGACCGATTCGTCGGGAGCGGATGCCGTGCGGCTCTGTAGCTCAGTTGGTAGAGCGTTCGACTGAAAATCGAAAGGTCACCGGATCGATGCCGGTCGGAGCCACTGGAACCCCCGCGTAGCTTCTACATCGCGGGGGTTCTTTTTATCGATTTATCAGGGCTTCCTGAGCTCGTCCACCCCGAGGCTCGGCGCCGTGCCGAAAAGCTAACAGTCAAGCACTCCGCGTAAACCCCGCACTTTCAAATCAGCCCCTTGGCTTCTAGCGGCAACCACCGACGCTCCGCGTGAAGATGTCGGGATACGGACCCACCCGCCTCAGAGGCGGACGGTGCGCGGCCCGCGCAGAATTGCCTCGAAGGCACGCTCCGCAACTCGGCGCCGCCCCCGCACACGTGCGGGGAGCCGTCGGGCGATCGGCGGGCATCCAACGATGACTGCGAGATGTGTGTGCTCGAGGAAAAGCTGATTTTCGACACTCAGCAGCTCGACCAGCGGATGCGCTCGTGGGTCTATCGGCCAGCGCGAGCGAGGCGAACCGCGCGCGTGCCCATCGATCCCGAACCGGGCCGCCCGGTGACGAGCCGCCAGGGTGAAGCGCTGATCCGGCGCACGACGTTCATTCCGCCGGCGACGGGTTTCGACCTCGACGCGAAGCAGTACCCGAACACCGGCCGCCGGCCCCACGCCGACTGAGCCGGAGTCCGCGGTCACATCCGAGCCCGCCGCCGCCGAGCTCGCCGCCGAGGGTGCCGTCGTCGTCGCGACGACGGCGAGCTTCACGATGACCGCGATGACGCCGTCGACGGCGTCGACGTTGATGTTCGTCATGACGATGACGACGACGATCAAGAAGACGGGGAGCAGGAAGACCAAGACGAAGAAGGAGGAGGAGGACGAGAAGGGCGGCAGAGGCTATGGCGTCCGATTTGGGGTACGCCGCGGCGCTTCGTGCCCAGCGCGACCCACTCCTCGGCGCCGGGGATCTCGACGAGTGCCTCCACGAGCACGTGAGTCTCGGGGCTGTCGAAGTAGCCGGCCCACGTCCCGGCGACCTGCGCCAGGATGTCGGTGCGGTTCCCCGCGGCGCGCTGCAGCTCGTCGACGACGGGCGCAGCGTCGTTCGTGTACTGGTTGCGTGAGCAGATCGACGACAGCTCGATGTCCAGGAGTTGCGCCGTGCTCAGGCGCCCGCTCTCTCCTCTGGCCATGGGTGGTGCCCCTTTCCCCGGCCGAGAACCTCAGGATATGCCAAAGCCGAGTTCCCTGAAGTTGTCCCCCGAATGGCGGACAGGTAATCTTCGCTGTGGGCCATGGCGCGAGGATCTGGGGATAGCTCGCACCGGCCTGCTGGGGAAGCTGGGGACTGGGGCCACGACTTCCACGCGTTCGATCCCCCCTCGAACGCATGTGCCCCCGGGCGCCGCAGATAGACGCTGCGGCGACCGGGGGACTTTCGGCTTCGCCCGTGCATTGGGTGTCATCGCACGCCTGCTGGGGACAGACTTCGGCACTGGGGGTGCCTCGCGATGACAAGCGTCCAGAAACGGGCTCGGTCCGCTCGTAACCCTACGTGCGTAGGGTTACGAGCTTCAAACCGCAACGCGGCGCAGGACTCCGATCGCGCCAGCTCGAGGCTGACCAGACTCCCCGCGAGGGGGGCGCACATGACTGCTGATCGGGAGTCCATCTCCATCGACCGGGCGTTGAAAGCGCAGCGCGTGCCGTTGGCAAACCACACCTTCATCAAGGGCTTCCTCCACAAGGTCGGCATCGTGGGTGCATACGAAAGCGGTGGCCTCATCGTCGCCGACCGCCGTGACGGCGGGATGTCGCTGAACATCGCCCGTGGCAGTACGAACGGATTCTGCTCTGAGGCGGAAGTCGTCGAAGTCGCCGTCGCCGACGCCCGCCGTGAGCCCTCGGGCGTTTGGTCGAGGCTGGCGCGTGATTCACCCCGATGATCCCGGTGGGCGAGAGTCTGGACCGATGAGCGGAGCAACACCGAAGCGCCGCGGTGGACCGTGTCCTGAGTGCAGCTTCGAGCTCTCGCTCGCGGGCACGTGCGGCAACCCCGACTGCAGTCTGTACGGCTGAGCTCCGGAAGACAGAAATCCCGCCGCCACGAGGGCGACGGGGGTCTTCGTGGCTCTCGCTCAGCGCGCTGACATCCGGCGGATCAATGAGGCGTACGAGTCGATTGCATCGAATATGCCGCGATGCTGCCAGACACGACCACGACTCTTCCCCGTGGTCTCGGTGAGGACCTCCCGCTCGGTGAGCGCGTCCAGCGCGCGCAGCGCGGCCATCTCGCCGAGGCCGAGCGCGCTCTTGAGGTACTTCACGTTGACCGCGGGCTGGCCGACGAGGGTGGGCAGGATCTTCCACGCTGCGGCGTCCGCGCGGATGCCTGCCATCTTCTCGCGGGACTCCTCGAGCTGCTCGACGAGGTCGTCGACGAGCTGCGTTCCCGTGGTCGCCGCGATCCGGCTCGCGTTGGCGAAGTCGCGGATGATCGGGCCGGCGTCACCCTTCCTGTACTCAGAGAGCGCGTCGAAGTACCTGCGGACATCGACGAGGAGGCCGGCCGAGATCGGCACCGCGGTTGAGCCGACGAGACCCTTGTTCCGGAGGATCGACTGCGCGAGCGCCCGGCCGGTCCGGCCGTTGCCGTCCGGGAACGGGTGGATGGTCTCGAACTGGGCGTGCGCGACCGCGACCTGCACGAGCACGGGGATGTCCTGACGCCTGACGAAGCTTGCGAGGTCGTCGATCGCACCGGGGATGCGGTCATGATGCGGGGCGACGAAGTCAGCCAGTCGAGGACCAGCCTCACCTGGGCCGATCCATACCTGCTCCTGGCGGTACCGGCCGGCGTCCTCAGGAGGGAATCCCGTCTGGTGGAGCATCAGCGCCTTGTGCATCGCAAGGATGGAGTCCTCGCTGATGTCGTCGGCCAGAGCGAGCGCGGCTTCCATGGCGCGCACGTTGCCTACGACGGTGAGCGCGTTCTGCTTGTCGCCCTCGTCGATCTCGGCGAGGGCGAGCTGCTTAGCCGATGCTGTCAGCTGCTCGATCTGCGAGCTCGACGCCGACTCGGTGCGCAACAGGATCGCGGTCATTGGTCCGAGCGCGGGGTTGTCCGTGCCCAACTTCTTCTGGGCGTGCTGGTCGAACTCGACCAGCTGACGCGTCGCATCCTCGACGTCGGCTGAGTCCTCGCTCGAGATGACCGGCGACCAGGTCGCGACAGACGGCGTGATGGCGGCGTCGTAGGGGCCGGTCTGGCGATCCACTTCCGCGCGCGAGTGTATCTCGGGCGCGCGCGGCTGCCAATCGAAGGTCTCGTACGTCACCGCATCAATGGGGACGAGGCTGTCGGTCGGTGTGGTCACGCGACCATGTTACCAACACTTAGCAGTGTAAGTGTTGGTAAAATGAATCTTCACCATCGATTCTTGTGACCATGCCAAGTGTGGCCACCGGATACCGCTGCCAACACTTCGGCGCCTAAACGTTGGTAACGGCGACCACTGTTCCCGGTTGGCCGGCTGAGAAGAAGAACCCCCGCGGCCAGAACGGCTGCGGGGGTTCTCACGGCGCGGTTGGGGGTGCGAGGGTCGGCTCGCGTCGATGTCCAGAATCACCGACTCCTGGAACTTCTTGTCGAGCCGGACCTGGCAGCGACCGGGGCCGACCTCGTCGATGGCGCCGACCGTCATATCGCCGAGTACGCCGGCCCGCGCGCCCGGCCCTTGATCGGACGGCATCGTTGTTTCCATGCGTGAACTGTAGTCCCGCGTCCACTGCGCTGCCTTCCCAAGCCGTTGTCGCTACCGCGGCCCAGACTCGTACATCTGCGCGGGCTATGAACCTGGGCCACTCAATTCGCCAACGGTCCGTTGGCGAAGTGGACGCTGCGAGCTGGTGGCACGCGTCGGGGCAATTGTCCAACGACTTGTTGGACGATTGCGCTACCGGTGTCGAGCGAGCAACACGGCGCCGCTCCAGACCATCGTCTCGCGCGTCAGCCACGACACGCATGCACCGGATCTGGCGCTTGAGCTGGCCGGTCTACGAACGGTCCCGCCCCGCGACCATCGAAGAACATCGATTCGACACCCGAACGTGTACAGACTGCCTCGACGATCACTTCGGTGCTGGCATGATCATCATCCTCTCGCGGAATCAGACCCTCCACGAGACCTGGGGCGATTCATGTGCTCTTGGCTTCCCTATCCTGCAAGAAGCGGCTTCGGGGTCGTGCACCGTTGGTGCACGACCCCGAACGTGTATCGACCGCGACGTGCGATCAGTGACTCATCCGCCGGATGAGTGGTGGTGGCTATTCGAAGAGGGAGAGGGTGAGGGTGGAGGCGTAGGTGCCGGGTTCGGCCGTGGCGGGAATCTTGAGGAAGAGGTCGGCTTCGGCTTGCCATGCGCCGATGGCTTCGGCGGAGGACTCGGCGAGGGCGAGCAGTTCTTGGTCGACGAGGCCGACGTTGTTCGGGCCTTCGTCCAGGACGGTGTCGACCTGGCCGCCGGGTGAGACCGTGCCTTCGCCTTCGGGGTCGGTCACGGCGGGGGCCCAGCCGAGGTGTCCGGCGCCGATGGGGTCTTGGCCTTCGTCGCCGATGAAATCGGTGGAGGAACCCAGGACGTACCAGAATGCCCCGGAGGGGATCTCTTCGGGAAGGCGAGTGTCGGTGACGGTGACCGTCGGCAGCGCGCCGTCGAACTGGCGGACGTCGGGGTCGGCGGAGTCGACCTCGGTCAGTACTGCCTCGGTGCCGTCCACGCTCATGGTGAGGGACCCCTCGGGGACGGTGGGGGTGACCTCGACGGTGACCTGGAGGTCGTCTTCGCCTTGCAGTTCCTCGGCGGCGGCGACGCCGGCGACGCTGACGAGGACGACGCCGCCGGCGACGGCAGCCCCGAGGCGGATTCCGAATGAATTACGCATGTTGTTGCTCACTTTTCTCCGACCCGGTCGGGGTCGGTGGATGGAATTCGTTGTGCGTGTGGTCGCGGGTGCGACCCGGGGTGGGGGTGGCTGGCTTCGGGGCGAGCCACCCCCCTTTGGGTTTGGGCTAGTTGCCGAAAGGGACGGTGCCTTCGAACTCGGTGTCATCGGTGCCGGTTCCGGTCACCGCCGCCTCGCCCGCCGGCAGGACTGCGGCGCGGGTGTTGAGTGAGACGGTGACGGTGGCACCGGCGGCGACGTCGGGGAACGTCTTGGAACCGAACGGCGTGGTGACCGTGACGGTGGCCGCGACGTCATCGACGTTGCGGACAGCGACGGTCAGGTACGCCTTGCCTGCCAGCAGTTTCGAACTGACGGAGGCTTGGAGCTCGAGCGAGGGTGCCGCGACGATGGTGACCGTCTGCGCCGCGGAGGCCGATTCGGTGAACGCGTCCGCGTCAGCCGGGACGAACTTCGCCGATACCTCGTGCGCACCCACCGCGAGGCTGCTGGTCGCGAACGACGCGGCACCCTCAGCGAGCGGGCGCTCGCCGAGCTTTGTGGTCCCGTCGTAGAACTCCACCGTGCCCACCGCGTCTGCCGGAGCAATCGACGCGGTCAGCGTGACCTCGGAACCTTCGACGAGTTCACCGGTCACTGCAAGCGAAGTCGTCGTCTCGACCGCTTCGACCTCTTCACCCGGCATCTCGGCCAGCACGATCGTGTCGGCGTAGGCTTTGCGCACCTCGCGGGTCTGCTTGTTGGCGTCCGCCTGTGAGTTGGTGCCACCGTAGTAACGCGCATCACCGCTATCGGCGATGATCTCTACCGGAACGCCCGCCGCCAGATGCGCGGGCAGCGGAGCGATCGCCGCAGGCACGCCGCTCACCTGCTGCGGCACGAACGGCAGCTCACGGTTGAGCGCGGGCGCCGACTGCGGGTCGCCGTTCCACGTGTACAGTGCATCGTCGTTGCGACTTCCCGGGATTCCGGCGAGGATCACGTACTGGTCGTTCGCGTTCTTGCGGATGTCCTGAATACCGCGACCCCCGAGGTCCAGCAGGATCGGTGCGCCGAACACAGGGGTTACGAAGTCCGGGTCGACCGATTCATTCACGATCTGCTCGAAGTTGGTCACCGGAACGATGACCGCCCGCGAGGCACCCGCCACCGTGACCGCTCGCTCCAACCCGAGGTAGGCCGTCGCCGACTGATCCGGAGCGAACTCGGTGCCCGCGATGGCCCAGCCTTCGTTCGCGAGCATGAGGGCGTTGGCGCCCAGGCCGTGCACGTTGTTCGCGTCCCACGCCTTGATGGACGGGAAGAAGCTGGACCCGGGTCCATAGATCTTGCTGAGCTCCAGCTGTGTGTCAGCGCCCGACCCGGTCACTGTCGTCGTGAAGATCACCCGATTCGACGACTGGAAGCTGTAGTGTGCGCCGACCCAGTAGATGGTGTTGCCGCGGCGGACGGCGCTCTCGATCTGCCGCACCGCAGTGCCTTGGACGTTGAGCGCGAACTCCCTTACCGGGTACGCCGTCTGACCGGCCTTGTACAGCTTGATGATCTGATCGTCATCATCGGCGACCAGGATGTAGCCGTCGCCGGCGTCGATCGCGGCCGAGGCATCCGAATCGCCGTAGTAATAGAGCGCGGTCGGTGATGCGGGGGTCTGCGACGCCCGGTACTGGCGGATCTGCTGCACGGCGTTGCCGTCCGGGTCGGTGACCTTGACGATGACGTTCGCCGACACGGCGTTCTCACCCTCGGTCGCCGTGATCGCGACCTCGCGGGTGTCGCCGGTGCCGGTGACCGTGACGACGGGCTCGAAGTCCTGCGTCTGCGAACTGGCGGTGATGTCGACGGTCAACTGGTCCAGCGGCGTGTCACCGTCGCGGATCTTCACGATCAGCGGCGGGTTGTCATCGGCACCGCGGGTGTTGCCCCACTGGTTCGGTCCCGGGGTGACCGTGATCTTCGGCTTCGGGCTCTGCACCACCTCCACCGGAGATGTCACCGTCGAGGCGTTGAACTGCAGCGGCTTGTCGGGAGTGAAGGTTGCCAGGACCTCGTGCGTCCCGAAGAACGCCGGGGTGAACGTCAGCTGCGCGCTGCCGTCCACGACCTGAGCCGTACCGAGGGTCAGGTTGCGCGACGGAACCGTGAAGGTCACCGAGCCGGCAGCAACGGGGGCGATCGTGGCGACGATCACGGATGCGGCGTCTTCGACGACCACGTCGGGCGTGCTGATCGTGACCGCTGTGGACTGTCCGCCACCGAGTTCGGCACCGATCTCGACGCGCACCGGGGTATTGCGGTTGATCTTGCTGCCGTCGCCGATCTGACCGTGTGAGTTCAGGCCCCAGCCGTAGAGCTTGCCGTCATCGGCCTTCGCAGTGACCGTCGTACCGTTGGCTCCATCGCCGGACAGCGAGGTCAGTCGTACGCCGGCGGGGATCTCGCCCTGCGCGACGGCCACCGGGAGCAGCGATCGCCCGGCGGTCGAACCGCTGACCTGGGTGACGCCGTCACCGAGCTGACCGGAGTTGTTGCGGCCCCAGGCATACGCCTTGCCGTCGTCGCCGAGCGCGATCGCGGTACCGCTGACGCCGGCGACATCGACGAGTTTGACGCTCGCCGGGATGGCGCCGAGCGAACCCTGCGTCGGCGTGGTGTTCGAGTTCGTCGCGACACCGGTCCCCATCTGACCCCACGAACCGTCGCCCCAGCCGTACGAACGGCCGTCGTCGCCGATGGCCACAGTCGTGTTGCCGAACACCGCCGCCTCGACGAGCTTGACGCCGGTCGGGATCTGGCCCTGGCTCGCCGCCACGGGCGTCTCGCTGGCGGCGGTCGCGCCGTTGCCGAGTGCACCGGCGCCGCCCGAACCCCAGCTGTAGGCCTTGCCGTCATCGCCGATGACGGTCGCGCGCTGCGGGTTGCCGCCCGCAGCCAGATCGACGACCTTGACACCTGCCGGGATCGCACCAGGCAGGATCGCGGCCGGAGTGGTCTGCGTCGCTGTGACCGTGGTGCCCAGGTAGCCCGTGCCCCACGAGTACACCCAGCCGTCGCTCCCGAGCGCGAACGTCGTCCCTGCCGTGAGCGCGACATCGACGATCTCCACGTCGGCGGGAATCATGCCCTGTTCGGTGAGGACAGGCGTGTGGCGGTCGGTCGTGGTTCCGTCGCCGAGTTCGCCGTTGCCGTTCTCGCCCCAGGCGTAGACTTCGCCGTCGTCGCCGAGAGCGAACGTGCTGCCGTCGTTCGCATACACGTTCACGATCTTGACGTCTTCGGGAATCGCGCCCCGGTCGGTGACGCGCTGCGAGACCAGAACCTGACCGGTGGTCTGACCGTCGCCGAGCTTGCCGTTGGCGCGGTCACCCCACGTCCAGATCTGTCCGTCGGCGTCGACCGCGACCGTGTGCCGGAAGCCCGCCGCAGCGCCGACGATCGCCGGCACGTCGGCGGCGATCGCGGCTGGTGCTGCCGCAATGCCGGTCAGGCCCACGGCCACGCAGGCCAGGACGGCGGTCGCGCGCACAGCGGTGCGGTGCGGTGCGCGCGGGGTG
>NZ_RRYE01000067.1 GCF_004010105.1 Microbacterium sp. CPCC 204701 | reverse complement strand
GGTCGAGGCGCCGCGGCTCGACGCGCGACTGCGCGTGCTCGAGCGGCTCGGCCGTCGCGTCGTATCGGCCGTCGTGTTCGCGGGGCTGCTGGTCGCGGGCGCCGTGCTGCGTCCCGACGACCCGGGGTTCGGCACCGTGCTCATGATCGCGTCGGCGGTCCCGCTGCTGCATGCGCTCTTCGCCGGCTTCGCCGGACGCCGCGGTCCGCGAGGCTGATCCCCGCGCGACAGCGGGGGTGCGGCATCCGCTGTCCGCCCGCGATCCGGCCGCACCCGATACGGTGGCACGCAACGGACGAACTCCCGGGGGTGCGCGTGGTCGGTGCGGTCGTCGTGCGGATCGCGGATCTGCTCGTGCAGCTCGCGATGATCGGGCTCGGGCTCTCGATCATCTTCATCGAGGGCGAGGACGACGACCTCATGGTCGCACTCCTCGCGCTGTGGTGCTGTCTTGCCGGCGCGTATTGGCTGGCGTCGGTCATCGCCGTCGGCGTGAGTGTTCGCCGACCGCGCGACCATGCACCGCGCTGGATCGAGAAGGCCGATCAGCACCCGGTCGTCGCGGCGATCTCGACGACCGCGACGTTCATCACGAGCATCGTCGGTCTCGCCGCTGCCACCGAGATGCTGGTGCTGCGCGACGACCCCGAATGGGCCGGGTTGGTCGAGCCGGTCGCGATCGCCGCGATGCTGCTGTCGTGGGCGCTGTTCCACTGGGGTTTCGCGCGGATCTACGACCGCCGCTACCGCCGCTCCGACGTCGCGCCGCTGCTGTTCCCCGGCACCGACAGTCCGCGTCTGGCAGACTTCGTGTACTTCTCGTTCACCAATGCCACGAACTTCTCGGTGTCGGACGTGCAGGTGATGACGACGCGCATGCGGTGGACCGTGGTGTGGCACACGACGATGAGCTTCTTCCTGAATGCGCTGATCATCGTTCTCGCGTTCAGCACCATCATCAACTCGTAGGATCGCCGACGAACGAAGGAGCGACGATGCAGCTGGGAATGGTAGGCCTCGGCCGGATGGGCGGCAACATCGTCCGGCGCCTCATGCGCGACGATCACGAATGCGTCGTCTTCGACGTGAACGCGGATGCCGTGACCGCGCTCGCCGCGGACGGAGCGGTCGGCGCCGCCGGCCTGTCCGACCTGGTCGCGAAGCTCGACGCTCCGCGAGCCATCTGGCTGATGATCCCGGCAGGGCTCACCGGCAAGGTCGTGGAGGAGCTGACGCCGCTGCTCGAGCCGGGGGACATCGTCATCGACGGCGGCAACTCGAACTACCGCGACGACGTGCGTCGTGCCGCGGCGCTCAAGGGCACCGGCATCCACTACGTCGACGTCGGCACGAGCGGTGGCGTCTTCGGGCTCGAGCGCGGCTACTGCCTCATGGTGGGCGGGCCGGAGGAGGCCTTCCGGCGCATCGAGCCGATCCTGAAGACGATCTCACCCGGCAATGGCGAGGTCTCGCGCACCCCGGGACGCTCCGGCGACTTCGCGCCGGAGGAGCTCGGCTACCTGCACTGCGGCCCCTCCGGGGCGGGGCACTTCGTCAAGATGGTCCACAACGGCATCGAGTACGGCGTGATGGCCGCGCTCGCCGAGGGGCTCAACATCCTCGAGCACGCCGATGCGGGCGTCGTCGAGGCCCAGCACTCGGCAGAGGTCGCGCCGCTGGAGGAGCCGGATTTCTACCAGTTCACGATCGACACCCCGAAGGTCGCCGAGCTGTGGCGGCGGGGATCGGTGATCTCGTCGTGGCTGCTGGACCTGACCGCGGCGGCGCTGCAGGAGAACCCCACGCTCGCCGGACTCGCCGGTCGTGTCTCGGACTCGGGCGAGGGACGCTGGACGGTCAAGGCCGCCGTCGACACAGGCGTGCCGGCGCCGGTGCTCGCGGCATCCCTCTTCGAACGGTTCGCCTCGCGCGGCGAGGACCAGTTCGCCAACAAGGTGCTCTCGGCGATGCGACTGCAGTTCGGCGGTCATCAGGAGCTTCCGGCGGGCGACGTGCTCGAGGCGGGCGGACGCAAGTCCGAGTCGTCGTCGGGCGGCCAGTCCCGCACCACCGAGGAGGCGGAGTCGTCCTGAGACGTCGGCGGCGCGACGGTCACGCCACCAGGCGTGTCACGCCCTGCGCAGCGTCGCGCCGGTCGGGCAGTCGAACGGGTCGCGCGCTGCGAGGCCGACGCGGTTGAGGTAGGCGATCACGATGCCATACGACTGCAGCAGCGTCGTCTCGGTGTAGGGGACGCCGAGGGCCCGGCAGTGGTCGATGACGATCGCGCGGGTCTTCGCGAGCTGCGGCCGCGCCATGCTCGGGAAGAGGTGGTGCTCGATCTGGTAGTTGAGGCCGCCCATGAGCGATGTCGCCCACCAGCCGCCCGAGACGTTGCGGGACGTGCGCACCTGCTTGCTGAAGAAGTCGAGCTTGGCGTCCTTGGCGATCACAGGCATGCCCTTGTGATTGGGGGCGAACGAGGCTCCCATGTACACGCCGAAGACCGCGAGCTGCACTGCGAGGAAGGCGAAGGCCATGCCGAGCGGCAGGAACACGAACACCGGGGTCCACACGACGGCGAACCGCAGCGCCAGCAGGCCCAGCTCGGTGTAACGGTCCTTCGCGCCGTCGCGTCCGAAGAGATGACGGATCGCGAGCAAGTGCAGGTTCAGGCCCTCGAGCGTGAGGAGGGGGAAGAACAGCCACCCCTGTCGGCGGGTGATGAACCGACGCAGACCGCGCGCCTCTGCGGCGTCCGTCTCGAGGAACGAGACCGTGTCGACCTCGATGTCGGGATCCTTGCCGACGCGGTTGGGGTTGCCGTGGTGGCGCGTGTGCTTGCCGGTCCACCACGAGAAGCTGATGCCGACGATGCCGCCGGCGAGGATGCGTGCGAGACGGTCGTTCGCGGGGCCGGACGAGAGGATCTGCCGGTGCCCGGCCTCGTGCGCGAGGAACGCGACCTGCGTGAAGAGGATGCCCAGCGCCGCGGCGATGAGCAGCTGGAACCAGGAGTCGCCCAGCAGGATGAAGCCGGTGATGGCGCCGCCGAAGCCGACGGCGATGGCTGCGGCGACCATGCCGTAGAACCACGGCGTGCGGCGCATGAGCCCGGTCTCGCGCACGACCTGGGCGATGTCGGTGTAGGCCCGGGTGAGGGGCGGGAATTCGTCTGTGCCGGCGTAGGTCTGTCGAATGGGACCAAGACGCGACTCGAGGGCGGTGGCGGAGATGGGAGCACCCGGTTTCGATCGTGACCGCTGTGGCCGTGAAGCCAAAGGCAGTTGCCGATCGCTGATGCCAGGCTACGTGCCCCGGTATGGCCGGGAGGGCATACGCGAGGACTCCCAGGCATTGAACAGCCGGGGGTGCCGATGGCACCCCCGGCTGGTGTGAGAGATCAGAGGGGGCGGATGTTCGCCGCCTGCAGACCCTTGGGGCCGCGTTCGGTGTCGAACTCGACCTTCTGGTCCTCGCGGAGCTCCTTGAACCCATCGCCCGAGATCGCGCTGAAGTGCGCGAAGAGGTCGGCGGTGCCGTCATCGGGGGCGATGAAGCCGTAGCCCTTCTCGGAGTTGAACCATTTCACGGTGCCAGTGGCCATCGTGTCTTTCCTTTTTCTTCTTGGGCCGTATGAACGGCCGTGGGTGCCGCTCCGACGTGTGCGGAGCGGACGTGTGAGGCGCATCTGGTGCGCAGGTGCGGCGGCGCGGGAGGCGAGGGATGCCTCGACCGCGGTCGACGCGAGATCGCGGGTACGGTGGTCGCCCAGGTGGGCGCCGTGGGCGCTGTGCGCCTCGAAGCCCCGGGATGTGATCGCGACGAACCCGGCGTACTCGCCGGCGACGGTCGCGACGAACACGTCGTCGTCGGCCTGTTGCCAGCCGAGCGCCTGCCGAGTTGCGGAGGCGGAGGAGAGAATCAAGATTGCCTTAGGAGGATGCGCCACATCGATGTCGTGTGCGGCGCGGGAAGTGGATGGTGGGACCGCAGGTGGCGGTGGGTGTCGGAAGCTCTGCGTATCCTCGTTGAGGCAGGAGGTCGACGAAAAGCCCGATGGGGCGTCGCCACTGTAGCATGCCGCCCTGGACGTATCTCGTCGACGGGCTTCCGACGACTGGCAGAACGTGGAGACCGTGCATGAAAGTCGACCTGAAGAAGCAGATCGGCGCCTACACGGCACCTCGCGGCTCGTTCGAGGTCGTCGACGTCCCGCCGCTGCGGTATCTCATGGCCGACGGCCAGGGCGACCCGAACACGGCTCCGGAGTATGGGGATGCCGTCGCGGCGCTGTTCGGCGTCTCGTACAAGCTCAAGTTCCTCAGCAAGAACGAACTCGATCGCGACTACGTCGTGATGCCGCTGGAAGGACTGTGGTGGTCCGACGACATGGCGGCCTTCACCACCCATCGTGACAAGTCGCGGTGGAGTTGGACGATGATGATCCTCGTCCCGGACTGGATCGAGCCGGAGCACGTCGAACGGGCGCGCGAGGCCGCGGCCGCGAGGGGAGGGGGGCCGGCGATCGCGGGGCTCCGATTCGAGGAGGTCGCCGAGGGGCGCTGCGTGCAGACCCTGCACATCGGCTCGTACGACGACGAGGCGCCCGTACTCGACGAGATGCATCACCGGTTCATCCCCGGCGCAGGGCTGCGCATGACCGGGCGTCATCACGAGATCTACCTGACCGACCCACGGCGCTCCGCGCCCGAGCGCCTGCGGACGATCCTGCGCCAACCCGTCGAGCCGGCGTAGAGACGACGGATGCCGCGACCCGGCCGGGTCGCGGCATCCGTTCTCGTTCGTCGCTACGCCGTCGCGTCGGCGCGCTTGGGAAGCACCCATCCCGCACGCGGGAAGTGGCAGGTGTAGCCGTTGGGGTAGGTGATCAGATAGTCCTGGTGCTCAGGCTCTGCCTCCCAGAACGGGCCTGCGGGCTCGATCGTGGTGACGGCCTTGCCGGGCCAGAGGCCCGACGCGTCGACGTCGGCGATCGTCTCGCGCGCGACCTGCTCCTGCTCGGGGCTGAGCGGGAAGATCGCCGAGCGATAGCTCGTGCCGATGTCGTTGCCCTGACGGTTCAGGGTCGACGGGTCGTGGATCTGGAAGAAGAACGCCAGGATGTCGCGATACGACGTCTGGGCCGGGTCGAACACGATCTCGACCGCCTCGGCGTGGCCGGGGTGGTTGCGGTAGGTGGCGTGGGCGTTCTCGCCGCCGGCGTAGCCGACCCGGGTGGACAGGACGCCGGGCTGGCGGCGGATGAGGTCCTCCATGCCCCAGAAGCAGCCGCCGGCGAGGACGGCCGTCTCCGTGCCGGGCGTGCGGGTGATCTCACCGGTGTCGAAGGGTCCGCTGGTCATGATGTGTGCTCCTGGTTCTCGGTGGTGAAGAGGTGTCGATAGGCGCCGTAGCCCTCGGCCTCGAGCGAGGCGGCAGGGACGAAGCGCAGCGCGGCCGAATTCATGCAGTATCGCAGGCCGCCGGCATCCCGTGGCCCGTCCGGGAAGACGTGGCCGAGATGGCTGTCAGCTCCCGACGAGCGCACCTCGGTGCGAGGAAGGATCAGCTTCCAGTCCTTCTTGGTCGTCACAGCGTCCGGATCGATGGGCTTGGTGAAGCTCGGCCATCCGGTGCCGCTGTCGTACTTGTCGACGGACGAGAAGAGCGGCTGCCCTGAGACGACGTCGACGTAGATGCCCGGTTCGTGGTTGTTCCAGTGCTCGTTGCGGAAGGCGGGCTCGGTGCCGTCCTCCTGGGTGACGCGGAACTGCGCGTCGGTGAGGCGGCTGAGCGCCTCGGGGGTCCTGCGGTAGTCGATGGAATTCACGTGGTTCCTCCTCGGGTGCCGCCGCTGGCTGCGGCGTCAGAGAAGAGAACGGATGCCTCCTCCGATTTGGTCCCGCGAACCTGTGAGCGCGCTCTGAATTGCACGGCCATTGCACCGACGTCGGTGCGCGCGATCGTGGACTCTCCGCCTCGTACCTTGGGACGCGCGCCGGACGTCGGCGCCCGCCGTTCACGGCGCAACCCCAGGAGTACTGATGCTCGACGAAGCGATCACACCCCAACCGTCCGCCTCCGCGGCGCCCGTTCAGCCCGAGACCACGGCCGCACCCGCCGCGCCGGTCGACGAGCGCACCGGCGTCCTCGTCGCCCACCTGAGCGGGCTGGCGTCGTTCTTCGGCCCGCTCATCGTGCTGCTGGTCTATCGCGGAAAGAGCGTGGTCGTCGAGCGCGAAGCGAAGGAAGCCCTGAACTTCCAGCTCACGGTCGCGATCGCGACCGCCGTTCTGATCGTCGCGGGGATCGTGCTCGCGTTCGTGCTCGTGGGATTCTTCCTTCTCATGCTCGCGTGGCTGCTGCCGATCGCAGGTGTCGTCTTCGCGATCGTCGGCGCAGTGAAAAGCAACCAGACTGGTGCCTTCCGCTACCCGGCCACGTGGCGCATGGTCAAGTGACGGAGCGGGGCGACGCGGACGGGCGGCTTCCGGGTCCCGCCGGAACGCCCCCACGCGTCCTCTAGGGTGAACCCGTGCGAGCTGTCGTATACGAGCAGTACGGCGGCCCCGAGAAGCTCGGGGTTCGAGAGGTGCCGATGCCCGCACCGGGGCGGGGCGAGGTGCTCGTCGAGGTCGTGGCGACGTCTGTCAACCTCTCCGACTGGGAGCATCTCCGCGGCACACCTGCCTACGCCCGCATCGGCGGTCTGCGCCGGCCGCGCACCACGATCCTCGGGTCCGACGTCGCCGGACTCGTGGCCGCCGTCGGAGAGGGTGCGACGCGGTTCACCGTCGGCGACGCGGTCTACGGCGACACTCTCGCGCACGGCAGCGGCGGTTTCGCGGAGTACGTCGTCGTGCCCGAGACCGCGCTCGCCCCGAAGCCTCGGCAGCTGTCGTTCGCCGAGGCATCCGCCCTTCCGCAGGCAGGCGCCATCGCAGCACAGGCGGTCGCGCTGGCCGCAGCGGGGTCGCGGATGCTGATCAACGGCGCGGGCGGCGGCTCGGGCTCTCTCGCGATCCAGCTCGCGGTCGCCGAGGGCGTGCGTGTCACGGCGGTCGACAACGCCGGCAAGCTCGACCACATCCGCGCTCTCGGCGCGGAGCGGGCCATCGACTACCGGAGCGAGGACTTCACGCGCGGGGGACCGTACGACCTCATCGTGGATCTGGTGGCCCACCGGTCGATCTTCGCGTATCGGCGCGCACTCGCCCGCGGTGGTCGGTGTGTCATGGTTGGCGGCACCGCGCGGACGCTGCTGCGCATGTCGACGATCGGGCCGCTTCTCGGACTGCTCACCGGTGCGCACCTCGGGGTCCTCTTCGTGCGCCAGGGTCCGAAGCAGTTCGAGCCGGTCGCACGCCGGTGCGCGAACGGCGAGATCGGCGTGCCGATCGACCGCGAGTTCACGCTCGAAGAGGTGCCGGAGGCTCTGGCCTGGCACGGCGAGGGCAAGGCGATCGGCAAGGTCGTCGTCGCGGTGCGCCCGGTCTGACCGCAGCCCGCGGCACTCGACCACGGTGCCCGAGCGCACTGTGAGGGTCTCGGCCCGATCGCGCAACCCCCTCACGCATCGCCGGCGCCTGGGCAAGGGTGGTGACGACCCTGGAGGATCAAATGAAGGCGATGACCTATCGCGGACCGTACAAGCTCCGCGTCGAGAGCAAGCCGGACCCGGTGATCGAGCATCCGAACGACGCGATCGTGCGGGTGGAGCTGGCGGCGATCTGCGGATCCGATCTGCATCTGTATCACGGCATGATGCCGGACACGCGCATCGGACACACGTTCGGTCACGAATTCATCGGCCGCGTCGAGCAGGTCGGCTCATCCGTCCAGAACGTCTCCGTCGGCGACCGCGTGATGGTGCCGTTCAACATCTACTGCGGTTCCTGCTTCTTCTGCGCTCGCGGACTGTACTCGAACTGCCACAACGTCAACGCGAACGCCACTGCGGTCGGCGGCATCTACGGCTACTCGCACACGACGGGGGGCTACGACGGCGGGCAGGCGGAACTCGTGCGAGTGCCCTTCGCCGACGTGGGTCCGTCGGTGATCCCCGACGACATCGCCGGCGAAGACGCCCTCATGCTCACGGATGCGTTCTCGACCGGCTACTTCGGCGCGCAGCTGGCAGACATCGTCGAAGGCGACACCGCGGTCGTCTTCGGGGCAGGGCCCGTGGGCCTGGCTGCAGCGCGGTCATGCTGGCTGATGGGCGCAGGCCGCGTGATCGTCGTGGATCACCTCGACTACCGCCTGCGCAAGGCTGAGGAGTTCGCGTTCGCCGAGACGATGAACTTCGGTCAGGTCGGCGACATCGTGCGCGAGCTCAAGAAGGCCACGTTCGGACTGGGAGCGGACGTCGCGATCGACGCCGTGGGCGCCGAGGCCGACGGGCACGTGCTCCAGCATGTGACCTCGGCGAAGCTCAAGATGCAGGGCGGCTCCCCGGTGGCGCTCAACTGGGCGATCGACTCGGTCCGCAAGGGCGGCACCGTCTCGGTGATGGGTGCCTACGGGCCCCTGTTCAGCGCAGTGAAGTTCGGCGACGCGATGAACAAGGGCCTGACGATCCGCACGAACCAGGCCCCGGTGAAGCGGCAGTGGCCGCGGCTGTTCGAGCACATCCGCGCGGGCTACATCACGCCGAGCGACCTCATCACCCATCGTTTCCCCCTGAATCACATCGCAGAGGCGTACCACGTCTTCTCGGCGAAGCTCGACGACATCATCAAGCCCGTCATCACGCCCGCGGCGTGAGGGCCAGCGAAGGAGAAGCGACATGCCGTACACCTCGAACAAGCCCGGTGCCGCGCCCGACCCGGAGGCGCTGCGGGCACGCATCGCCGGCTGGGGTGCGGACCTCGATCCTGGCGACCGGCCGGCCTTTCCCCGCGAGCACCCGGGCATCCGGACAGGTGCGCACTGGGCGCTGCCCGAGCAGCAGCCGACGAAGGGACGGGAGCGCGAGCGATCGGTCGAACACGAACGGCTCACGCCGGTGTTCGGCACGGCACAGCCCCTTCATGGCCTCAGCGGCGCGATCCGGCGCTACGCATACGACCGCTACAGCGAGGGCCAGGCCGCGCATTGGCTGCTGCTCATCCTCGGAGACAGGATCGAGTCGGCCGGCGCGCACGCGAAGTCGATGCTCACACGGCGTCCCGACGATCCGATCACGCAGTCCGGCGTCCTGGGCGAACGCGGCCGTCGTCCCATCGCGTCGCGGCTGCGTCCGGGTCGCGTCGACCTGAAGCATGCCTGGATGGACCCGATCCTGGTCCTGGGGCCGTGGGTGCTCGCAGCCGTGCTCGTGTTCCGCACAGGCCGGGCGATCATGCGGCCCGCGAAGAGGCGCCGCTGAGACTCCTGCGCCGAGGGTCGGTTGCGCGATACCACCGCGCGCAGAAGATCACGATGACGACCGCCTCGACCCACGCCCCGGCGTAGTACATGAGCTGAGCCCCTGCCTGCACGTCGGAGAAGCCTGAGGGCGGGTGCGCGAAGAGGTGCTTGGCGAGGATCCCGTGTGCTGCGATCGAGAGCACGAGCACGACGGCCGTCAATCCGCGTGAGGGCGCATGCGGTCGGGGATCGAGCCCGATCACGGCGGCGGTGAAGAGGTACCCCGCCAGCACCAGGTGTCCGTGCACGGCCACGTGGATCAAGGGCACGTGGCGCATGCTCTCGGCCACGGGGCCGAGGTAGATCAGCCATAGTCCGCCGACGCTGATGAGCGCAGCCGTCAACGGGTGAGCGATGAGGCTCACGGGGCGGCTCGCGAGCAGCCGCGCCAGCCGCCGGGCGGGCGTCACATGGAGCGCACGCAGGGCAAGCGTCACCGGCGCGGCGAGCACCAGCATCACCGGTGCGATCATTCCGGCCGCCAGGTGGGCGGTCATGTGGGCCACGAAGCTCTCGTGCGCGGCCGTCGCGAGCGGCCCGGCGACGGATGCCGCGGCCACGACGATTCCCGTGCACCACAGCGCCACACGGTGCCAGGGCCACTGCCGCCCCTTCCGGCGCGAGATGCGGACGCCGCCCACGTACGCGGCGATCGCGGCGATTGTGGCGACCGTCACCAGCAGGTCGAGGACCGAGCCGCTGCCCGGGGCGTGCGAGGCGTGCACCGTGGATCCCGTCAGGCCGTCGGGACTTCCGTGGACGACGCCCGGCGCGGTCGCGCGACGAGCACGACGCCCGCCACCGCCAGGACGACCGCCACGCCGTTCCAGACGAGGTCGTAGATCCATACGTCCTCGACGTAGCGGATCTCATGGATGCCGAGCAGCTTGTGGTGCACGGTGCCGTCGTACAGCTGGAACGCCCCGGCGCCGATCAGCGCGCCGCCCGACCATCGCCGCCAGTCGAGCGACCGCCGTCGGCGCAGATCGGCGAGGAGGAACAATCCGGCGATGGTCGCGAACCAGCTCAGAGCGTGGAAGAAGCCGTCCGAGACGAGGCCGACCTCGGTGGTCGAGAGATCGTAGAAGTGGTGCCAGTGGAGCAGCTGGTGGAACACCGCCTCGTCGACGAAGGCGGCTGCTCCCACGCCGAAGAGCACTCCCGACCACACGTTGCGGGCTCGGTACCGGCGAGCTGCGGCATCCGTCGGAGTATTGCGCATGCGCAGGAGTCCACTCGCGGTGAGACCCGTTGCACAGGGGGTTGACCGGTCGTCACTGTGCGGGGACGACCACGGATCGCCTGGTCGCGGCCGGCACGTTGAGTGATCGGTCCGCCCAAGTCAAGGGCATCCCCGCGTTCATCCGGGCCTCGTAGGCTTCCCACCGTGCAGGAGCGAGCCCGCGCGCGAGCCGACCGGACGGGCTTCCGCGCAGACATCCAGGGACTGCGAGCCATCGCGGTGGTCGCCGTGGTGCTCTATCACGCCGGGCTCCCCTTCCTCCCGGGCGGGTACGTCGGCGTCGACGTCTTCTTCGTGATCTCGGGATTCCTCATCACCTCGCACCTGCTCGACCAGCTCGAACGGCACGGAAAGCTGCGCTTCGGCGAGTTCTACGCGCGGCGCGCGCGCCGCATCCTTCCCGCCTCGTTCGCGGTGCTGATCCTCTCGGTGATCGCCGCGCTCATCTGGTACCCGCCGCTGCTCATGGCAGACGTCTGGGCCGGGGCCGTCGCGACCGCGCTGTACGTGCCGAACTACTTCTTCGCCGCC
>NZ_RRYE01000066.1 GCF_004010105.1 Microbacterium sp. CPCC 204701 | reverse complement strand
GGCCGCGCCCGTCACCGACTGGGCCGTCGCGCCGATCCCGTCTGACGCCGACGCTCCGCCTCCCGACCCGGGTCCCGCCGCGATCCCGGTCGACGTGTCGGCGCAGTTCGCCGTCGATGACGAGCCCGAAGACGCCGTCGCCGGCACACGCACGCGCACCGCGACGCTCGCTCCGCCGCGCGAGGGCGACATCCTGCCCCGGGAAGACGTCGCACCGTCGATCGAGAGCGACGCGAACGATGACACCGAGGACGCCACGGACGCTCTCGACACGGCCGACGCGCCGGTGCCTCCCACCGTCGCACCGCCGCTCGTGCCCAGGGTCACGACGCGCAACGACGGCGTGCAGCGGTACGGCGAGGCGGTCATCCGCCAGGTGCTGGGCGCGACCTTCGTCCGCGAAGAGCCCTACGAGCCGCCCACGAGGTTCAGCTAGCCCATGTACGACGGCATCGTCCAAGACCTCATCGACGAGTTCGGCCGACTTCCCGGCATCGGCCCCAAGTCTGCGCAGCGCATCGCGTTCCACATCCTCCAGACCCCGAACTTCGACGTGTCGCATCTCGCCGAACTGCTGAGCGTCGTGCGCGAGAGGGTGCGCTTCTGCGAGGTGTGCGGCAACGTCTCGGAGCAGGATCGCTGCTCGATCTGCCGCGATCCCCGCCGCAACCCGACGCTGATCTGCGTCGTCGAAGACGCCAAGGACGTCGCGGCGATCGAGCGCACGCGCGAGTTCCGCGGGCTCTACCACGTGCTGGGCGGCGCGATCAGTCCCATCGCCGGGGTCGGACCCGACGACCTGCGCATCGCACAGCTCATGCAGCGACTGGCTGACGGCACGGTGCAAGAGGTCATCCTCGCGACGAACCCGAACCTCGAGGGCGAGGCGACGGCGACCTACCTCAGCCGCCTGCTGCACACGCTCGAGATCCGCGTCACCCGCCTGGCGTCCGGGCTGCCCGTGGGCGGCGACCTGGAGTACGCCGACGAGGTCACCCTCGGGAGGGCGTTCGAGGGGCGGAGGTCGGTGTGACAGCCGTTCAGCGCTTCGACACGCGTGCCTGGCTGCTCTTCGGCGCGATGGCACTGCTGTGGGGCGTTCCGTACCTGTTCATCAGCATCGCGGTCGAGACGTATTCGCCGGCAGCCGTGGTGGCGGGGCGCACGCTGCTCGGCGGACTGCTGCTGCTGCCGTTCGCCCTCAGGCAGAAGGCTCTGCGACCGGCGTTCTCGAAGATCGGCTGGGTGCTGGCGTTCGGCGCGATCGAGATGGCGGGGCCCTTCCTCCTGCTCGGCCACGCCGAGCAGACGCTGCCCTCAGGACTCACGGGGCTTCTCGTGGCGACCGTCCCGCTCTTCGCGGCGCTCATCGCGTTCGGCGGCGGCGACCGCTCGATGCTCAGTCCCGCGCGACTCATCGGACTCCTCGTCGGCTTCGCGGGGGTCTTCGTGATCGTGGCCGGTCCCGGTCTCGCCGTCGAGGGCGGCGGCGGTCTCGTGGCCGTCGGTGAGGTGCTCCTCGTGGCCGCCCTCTACGCGATCGCCCCCTTCGTCATCGCCACCAAGCTGCGCGACGTGCCCGCGCTCGGCACCATCACGCTTGCGCTGTTCGCAGTCGGGATCTTCTACACGCCGATCGCGGTCCTCACCCAGGGTCAGGTGCCCTCGATCGAGAGCACGCTCTCGCTCGTCGCACTCGGCGTGCTGTGCACCGCGGTCGCCTTCATCGCGTTCTTCGCGCTGATCGCCCGCGTCGGTCCGGTGCGCGCGCCGCTGTTCACGTATGTGAACCCTGTGGTGGCGATCGTGCTCGGCACGATCATCCTCGCCGAGCCGCTCACGCCCGGGCTGCTGGTCGGATTCCCGCTCGTCATCCTCGGCTGCTGGCTCGCCGCGACGGGCGGCCGGCTCCGCGCGATCAAGCCCGAGCCCGCGCGCGAAGAGCACAAGGCCGAGCCGGCGTCAGAACTACCTCCGGTCGCGCCGAGCTGACCCTGCGAAGCCGGGCGGCGCCGCGTCGGCAGCCTCCCGTGTGCTGCAGTTCCTGTCGTGGCGCATCGGATCTGAGGCGCACGACGGGGGTCCGCAGCCCCGGTTCGACGGATCGCCTCAGCGCAGCACCTCGACGAGCACGATCCACGAGACCAGCAGGGCTGCCACGATTGCGGTGATCGACCCCACGGCGAACCAGACCAGCCCCTGGCCCTCACCGGCGGCCAGCAGCCAGCCACCCACGAGGTATGCCAGCGGTGCGATGAATCCCACCGCAGCCTTGCCCCAGCGAAGGCGATTCTGCGGATGCCGGTTCTGGAAGATGTGTCGTGAAGCCTGCACCTGGAACGCGCCGGCCCCGAGCGCGAGCAGGATCATCGCGATGCCGTACGCCGGGCGTCCGAGGTCCGGAATGAGCCCGATCGCCGAGCCGGCGAGCGCGAGAACGAGGCCCGCGATTCCCGCGGCGAGCCGGGCGGTGAGCGAGGCCTCCTTGATGATGTCGCCGATGTTCACGCTCGCGGCGACGATCACGAGGCCCGCCAGGGCGGCCGTCGCGCCGACCATCGCGACGTTGAACTCCGACCACGCGTCGACCAGCTCCATGCTCGGATGCTAGCGGTGACCGCAGGCCGCCGCGAGTGCGCCGCCGCGTCACATGGCCGGGGGCTCACGGACGCGTCCGTAAGATTGACGTTCGGGCGTGGCATCCGTTTCCGCCCCTCGAAACACGCGTGGAGTTTTCATCGTGGCGCTGATCGTCCAGAAGTACGGCGGATCGTCGGTCGCGGATGCCGAGAGCATCAAGCGGGTCGCGAAGCGCGTCGTCGACACGCGCCGCGCCGGCCACGACGTCGTCGTCGCCGTCAGCGCGATGGGCGACACGACCGACGAGCTCCTCGATCTCGCGGCGGAGGTCGCGCCGATCCCGGCGCCTCGAGAGCTCGACATGCTGCTCTCCAGCGGCGAGCGGATCTCGATGGCGCTGCTCGCGATGGCCATCCACTCGATGGGCTTCGAGGCCCGCTCGTTCACCGGCAGCCAGGCAGGCATGATCACGACCGCCGACCACGGCTCGGCGCGCATCGTCGACGTCACGCCGGTGCGTCTGCGAGAGGCGCTCGACGAGGGAGCGATCGTCATCGTCGCGGGCTTCCAGGGCTTCAACCGCGACACGCGTGACATCACGACGCTCGGCCGCGGCGGCTCCGACACGACCGCGGTCGCGCTCGCCGCGGCACTCGACGCCGACGTGTGCGAGATCTACAGCGACGTCGACGGCATCTTCACCGCCGATCCGCGCGTCGTCCCGAGGGCCCGCAAGCTCCGGGTCGTCTCGGCAGAAGAGATGCTCGAGCTCGCCGCGAACGGCGCGAAGGTGCTGTACATCCGCGCCGTCGAGTACGCGCGCCGCCACGGCGTGCTCATCCACGCCCGTTCCACGTTCAGCTCGGGCGTGGGAACCTACGTGCTCGGCCCCGGGATGAGGATTCCCGACGGCCACGAGGGAGAAGAGATGGAAGAGCCCATCGTCGCCGGAGTCGCCACCGACCTCGGTCAGGCCAAGATCACGATCATCGGCGTGCCCGACGTGCCGGGCAAGGCCGCCGAGATCTTCAAGGTCGTCGCGAAATCCGGCGCCAACGTCGACATGATCGTGCAGAACGTGTCGGCGGCGGCGACGGGCCGCACCGACATCTCATTCACCCTCCCCAAGACCGACGCCGCGACCGCGCTCAAGGCGCTCGCAGCCGAGCAGACCGAAGTCGGGTTCGAGAACCTCGTTCACGACGACCAGATCGGCAAGCTCTCGGTCGTCGGCGCCGGCATGCGCACGCACTCCGGCGTCTCGGCGACCCTGTTCGAGGCGCTTTCGATCGCCGGGATCAACATCGAGATGATCTCGACCTCCGAGATCCGCATCTCGGTGGTCGTGCGGGGCGACGACCTTACCGAGGCCGCGCGCGTCGTCCACACCGCGTACGGCCTCGACGGCGAGGCCGACGCGACCGTGTACGCCGGCACCGGCCGCTGAGCCCCCGCGGACACGTCGCGGATTCCGCTGTCGGCGGTCGTCGGCATCCCGTCGCCGCCCGATTCGACGAGCCATCCATCACCGTCCTCGTCCCGCCGGGGGAGTGGCTCTCCGTCCGCCACGAGGGACCGGTCGAGTCCGTCGACGACACGTTCGGCGAATCCCACGAGCTGCGGATCCGTCTGCCGCGCGCGCGTAACGCGGCCCGGCCGCCTCTGGCCCGGCGGTAGAATCGGGCAATCCCGCGCGTCCGACGGTGCCCGCGCGTTCGCTCCACGCTGAGGAAACACCATGACCCGCATCTCCGATTCAGGACTCTCCGTCGCCGTCGTCGGCGCGACCGGCCAGGTCGGGACGGTCATGCGCGAGATTCTCGCGGAGCGCAACTTCCCGATCCGTCAGCTGCGGCTGTTCGCCACCGCACGCTCGGCCGGCTCGTCGGTCGAGTTCGCCGGTCACGACATCCTGATCGAGGATGTCGCGACCGCCGACCCGTCGGGCATCGACATCGCCCTGTTCTCGGCCGGCGCCACCGGCAGCCGCGCCCACGCCCCGCGCTTCGCCGAGGCTGGTGCGGTCGTCATCGACAACTCCAGTGCCTGGCGCATGGACCCCGACGTGCCGCTCGTCGTGAGCGAAGTCAACCCGCACGCGATCGCCGAGGCCGAGAAGGGCATCATCGCGAACCCGAACTGCACCACCATGGCGGCCATGCCGGTGCTCAAGGTGCTCGACGCCGAGGCGGGCCTCGAGAGGCTCATCGTCTCGACGTACCAGGCGGTGTCGGGTTCAGGCCTCGCCGGCGCGCAGGAGCTGCTCGGGCAGGTCGAGGGCGTGCTCGCGCAGGGGCGCACGCTCGACCTCGTCCACGACGGCTCGGCGGTCGACTTCCCCGAGCCCGAGAAGTACGTCGCGCCGATCGCGTTCGACGTCATCCCGTTCGCGGGCAACCTCGTCGACGACGGCCTCAACGAGACCGACGAGGAGAAGAAGCTCCGCAACGAGAGCCGCAAGATCCTGGAGCTCCCCGCCCTCCGCGTCGCGGGCACGTGCGTGCGCGTTCCGGTCTTCACCGGGCACTCGCTCTCGATCAACGCCGAGTTCGCCCGCGACATCACCCCCGAGCGTGCGCGCGACCTGCTCGCGTCCGCTCCGGGCGTCTCACTCGAGGAGGTGCCGACGCCCCTGCAGGCGGCCGGCAACGACCCGAGCTACGTCGGCCGGATCCGTGCCGACCAGTCGGCGCCCGAGGGTAAGGGCCTCGTGCTCTTCATCTCGAACGACAACCTGCGCAAGGGCGCGGCGCTCAACGCGGTGCAGATCGCCGAGGTCGTCGCCGCCAACCTCGGTGTGAACGCCTGACCTTCCGCCGGCTTCGGCATGGGGATGACGGATGCCTCGGGCCGAGGCATCCGATCGCTTGCCGTCGTCGCAAGAAGCGCAGGACTTTCGGCTCGCTGAGACGCCCCTGGCCGGGGGCGCCTCCGGGCGCGAATAGAATCATGTGGTGACCGAAACGCCCGACGCGAGCCTGCCCGATCCGGACGACAGCACCCTTCCGGGAGGCACTGTCGATGTGCTGCTGATCGGCGGCGGGATCATGAGCGCGACGCTCGGCACGCTGCTGCAGGAGGTGCAGCCCGATCTGAAGATCGCGGTCTTCGAGCGGCTGAGCGACGTCGCGCTCGAGAGCTCGAACGCGTGGAACAACGCCGGCACGGGCCACGCCGCGCTGTGCGAGCTGAACTACATGCCCGAGGGCAAGGACGGCTCGGTCGATCCCGCGAAGGCCGTCTCGATCAACGAGCAGTTCCAGCAGAGCCGCCAGCTGTGGTCTTCGCTCGTGGAGGAAGGCGTGATCGACGAGCCGTCGACGTTCATCAACTCGACGCCGCACATGACGTTCGTACGAGGCGAGAAGGACGTCGCGTACCTCAAGAAGCGCTATGAGGCGCTCAAGGACCAGCCGCTGTTCGCCGGCATCCAGTACAGCGAGGACTCGCGCGTCATCAACCAGTGGGCGCCGCTGCTGATGCAGAAGCGCCGCAAGGGCGAGCCGTTCGCGGCCACGCGTGTGCCCGCCGGCACCGACGTCGACTTCGGTGCGCTCACGCGCCAGATGTTCGCGCACCTCGCCGAGAACGGCGCCGACGTGCGCACCAACACCGAGGTCCGGCGCCTCACGCGCCTCACCGACGGCACGTGGCGCGTGAAGTACCGTCGCACGATCGGCCGCACGCCGGGCGAGATCCGCGCGAAGTTCGTGTTCGTGGGGGCCGGTGGCTGGGCGCTCAAGCTGCTGCAGCGGTCAGGCATCCCCGAGATCAAGGGCTACGGCGTCTTCCCCATCGGCGGGCAGTTCCTCAAGACCACGAACCCCGCGATCGTCGCTCAGCACAAGGCGAAGGTGTACTCGCAGGCGTCGGTCGGCGCGCCGCCCATGTCGGTGCCCCACCTCGACACCCGTGTCGTCGACGGCGAGGCGTCGCTGCTGTTCGGCCCGTTCGCGACGTTCAGCCCCAAGTTCCTCAAGACCGGCTCGTGGTTCGACATCGTCGGCCAGGTGCGCCCGAGCAACCTCGGCCCGATGCTGAAGGTTGCGTGGGACAACCCGAGCCTCATCACCTACCTCGTCGGCGAGCTGCTGAAGAACCACGGGAAGAAGGTCGACAGCCTCCGCGTCTTCATGCCGACGGCGAAGGACGAGGACTGGGAGATCATCCAGGCCGGCCAGCGCGCTCAGGTGATGAAGAAGGACCCCGAGAAGGGCGGCATCCTGCAGTTCGGCACCGAGGTGGTCACCGGCGCCGACGGCACGATCGCGGGGCTCCTGGGCGCCTCGCCGGGTGCCTCGACGGCCGCCTCCATCATGCTCGGCCTCATGAAGACGTGCTTCCCGGACCGCATCCAGGCGTGGGAGCCGCGCCTGCGCGAGCTGATCCCCAGCTACGGCGAGACGCTGAACCCGCGACCGGAGATCGCCGAGCAGACCGTCACCGAGACCGCCAAGACGCTCGCGCTCACCGCGTAGCCCGGAGCACACCCGGGAACGCCATGAGGCTGTGGTCGCTGCATCCGTCGATCCTCGACAGGATGGCCCTGGTGGCCTGCTGGCGGGAGGGACTGCTGGCCCAGCGCGTGCTCACCGGCACGACGCGGGGCTACGCGCGCCACCCGCAGCTCGAGCGCTTCCGCGCGAGCGTCGACCCGCTCGACGCCATCGGGCATTTCCTGATGTCGCTGGGTGCCGAGGCAGGCGCGCGAGGCTATGTCTTCGACGGCACGCGCGTGCTGCGACCGGATGCCGCGAACCCCGGCATCCCGGTCACGACCGGCCAGCTCGAGTTCGAGCTGGAGCATCTGCGTCGCAAGGTCGTCGTCCGCGATCCGCCATGGCTGCCGCGGCTGCCCGCAGTCGCGGCGCCATCGCCGAGCCTCATCGAGGTGCCGGGTGGCGTCGAGCCGTGGGAGCGAGGCGTTAGCGAGCCCTAGGGCGGCGGCGTGGGGGCGCTGACTCCCGGCATCCGGGCTCGACTACGCTCGATCCGTGGCCAAGCTCTACTTCCGATTCGGCGCGATGAACTCCGGCAAGTCGACCTCTCTGCTCCAGGCCGCATACAACTACGAGGAGCGCGGGCAGCATGTGCTGCTGGCGAAGCCCGTGATCGACACCAAGGGCGCCGATCAGATCGACAGCCGCCTCGGCGTCAAGCGCACCGTCGACTTCCTCGTCGGTCCCGACGACGACGTGCGCGCGCTGTTCGCCGAGCATCGCGATCGGGTGAAGCGGGATGCCGCGGCAACCCTCGTGCCCGAATCCGAGGAGCACGAGGTCGACGTCGCGTGCCTGCTCATCGACGAGGCGCAGTTCCTCACGCGGGAGCAGGTCGACGATCTGCTGCGGATCGTCGTGCTCGACGGCGTGCCGGTGCTGGCGTACGGCATCCGGACCGACTTCCAGACTCACGCCTTCCCCGGCTCGGCCCGCCTGCTCGAGGTCTCGCACAGCCTCGAAGAGCTCAAGACGATCTGCCGGTGCGGTCGCAAGGCGCTCTTCAACGCGCGCCTCGTCGGCGGGCGGTTCGTGTTCGACGGCGATCAGGTGGCGATCGACGAGCTCAGCGCGGACCGTGTCACGTACGAATCGCTGTGCGCCGAGGACTACCTGCGCGCGTCGCGCGGGCGATTGAGCTGACGCCGGGCGTCACGCCGTCTCAGGCGCCTTCGCGCGCCGGCGGCGGGGAAGCGGCACGAGCATCGAGGTGGTGCGCTGATAGTCGGCGTACGCGGGGTACTTCGAGGCCGTGATCGACTCGGTGAAGATCGTCGAGCCGATGAAGAGCACCGTGAGCAGTGCGGCGCCGACGATCGTCCAGTTCAGCCAGCCGCCGCCGTGGGCGACGAGCGCGACGGCGCCGATCGCGTAGAACGCCCACCATTGCGCCTGCTCGAAGAAGAAGTTGGGGTGGCGGCTGTAGGCGAAGAGCCCCGTCGTGAGGAAGCCCGGCTCGAGGGTGCCGCCGGCCGCCTTCTTGGCCCGGTGAAAGTCCCACTGCTGCTGGTCGGCCACGGTCTCGCCGACCAGGAACGCGGCGAACAGCACCGCGAATGCGGCATCCCACCCGTTGAACGGCACCGGATACTGCCACGCGATGTATGCCGGAAGCGAGATGAGCACGAGCAGCGCGTTCTGGAACAGGACGATGAAGAGGAGGTTGAAGACCTGGAACTGCCACCGCTTCATGCGGGCGCGGAGGATCGCCCAGCGGTAGTCCTCCATACCGGTGTAGCCGCCTTTGCGCGCGAAGTTGAAGGTCAGGCGCGCGCCCCACGCGGTGACGAGCAGCGCCATCACCACGAGCCTGGTCGCATCGGCGCCCGCGACGAGCGCGGCGACGGCGAAGATCCAGACGTAGACGACCGGGACGATCGACCACAGCCGGTCGACCCAGGACGTCTCGTTCGTGACGAGCGAGGTGATCCAGCAGAAGGCGCTCGCGGCGCCCGCGACGATGAGGACGAGCAGCAGGGGGTCCATGCCGCCAGAGTAGCGCCCGCGGGCGACGCTGCTCGACGACGACGACGACGACGACGTCGCCGACGTCACGTGCTTGAGTGTGGTCGGACCACAGGCTATTGTGGTCCGACCACGACACGACGAGGAGACACGTGGCATCCACTCCGACGACGGCGCCAATCGAGGCGCCCGCCGCGCGCGCGTGGCAGGTCGTGCTCGAGCGCATCGAGACCGATCTGCTCGACGGCACGCTCCAGCCGGGCGACCGTCTGCCGCCCGAACGGGAGCTGGCGACAACCCTCGGCGTGGGGCGGTCGAGCGTGCGCGAGGCGCTGCGCGTGCTCGAGGTGATGGGGCTGATCCGCACGGGGACGGGCTCGGGCCCCACCTCCGGCGCGATCATCATCGCGACTCCCCAGGGCGGCATGTCGGCGCTCCTGCGCCTGCAGGTCGCCGCTCAGGGCTTCCCGCTCGACGATGTCGTCTCGACCCGTCTCGTGCTCGAGTCCGCGGTCGTCCACGCCCTCGCCGCGGACCCTGCGCGCTCCACCGAAGCGGCCCGTGCCGTGGTCGACGCGATGGACGCCGACGACCTCACCCCGGCCGAGTTCCTCGCCCTCGACGCCCAACTGCATCTCGCCCTCGCCGAGGCGTCGGGCAACGTGGTCATCGCCGCGATGATGGCGGGCCTGCGGACCGCCATCGAATCGTACGTGCGGCAGGGCGCGTCCCAGATCCGGGATTGGGATGCCACAGCCGCGCGCCTGCGCCGCGAGCACCACGCGATCCTCGATGCGGTGGAGGGCGGCGACCCCGACCTCGCGCGCACACTCGTCCACGACCACATCACCGGCTATTACGCCCAGGCGGGCCTCGCCCGCTCCGCCGACTGAAGACCGAGAGGGACCTTATGGTCACCCGTCAGCTGCCCAAGCCGTCCGAGCTGCTCGAGCTCATGCAGTTCAAGAAGCCCGAGCTGAACGCGAGGAAGCGCCGCCTCGAGGCCGCGCTCACCATCTACGACCTCCGCACGATCGCGAAGCGGCGTACGCCCAAGGCCGCGTTCGACTACACCGACGGCGCCGCGGAGGGCGAGCTGTCGCTGACGCGCGCCCGTCAGGCGTTCGAGGATGTCGAGTTCCACCCCAGCATCCTGCGTCCGGCCGAGAGCGCCGACCTGTCGACCGAGATCCTGGGCGGCCCGAGCTCGATGCCCTTCGGCATCGCGCCGACCGGCTTCACGCGACTCATGCAGACCGAGGGTGAGAGCGCCGGTGCCGCCGCGGCCGGTGCCGCGGGCATCCCGTTCACGCTCTCGACCCTCGGCACGACGTCAATCGAGGACGTCAGGAGAGCCAACCCGCACGGGCGCAATTGGTTCCAGCTGTACGTCATGCGCGACCGCGAGATCTCGTACGGCCTCGCCCGCCGCGCCGCCGAGGCGGGGTTCGACACGCTGCAGTTCACCGTCGACACCCCGGTCGCGGGCGCGCGCCTGCGCGACAAGCGCAACGGCTTCTCGATCCCGCCGCAGCTGACGCTCGGCACGATCATCAACGCCATTCCCCGCCCGTGGTGGTGGTACGACTTCCTGACGACCCCCAAGCTCGAGTTCGCGTCGCTGTCGACCACCGGCGGGACCGTCGGCGAGCTGCTCAACGCCGCGATGGATCCCACGATCAGCTACGACGACCTCGCGATCATCCGCGACCTCTGGCCGGGGAAGATCGTCGTGAAGGGCGTGCAGAACGTCGAGGACTCGAAGCGTCTCATCGACGCCGGCGTCGACGGCATCATCCTGTCGAACCACGGCGGGCGTCAGCTCGACCGCGCGCCGATCCCGTTCCGCCTTCTCCCGGAGGTCGTGCGCGAGGTCGGCAAGGACGCCACGATCATGATCGACACCGGCATCATGAACGGTGCCGACATCGTCGCCTCGATCGCGCTCGGGGCGAAGTTCACGCTGATCGGCCGGGCCTACCTCTACGGACTGATGGCCGGCGGCCGCGAGGGCGTCGGCCGCACGATCGAGATCCTGCGCAGCGAGATCGAGCGCACGATGAAGCTCCTGGGCGTCTCGACCATCGCCGAGCTCGAGCCGAAGCACGTGACGCAGCTCACGCGCCTCATGCCGCTCGCCGGGGCTCCCGCCGACGCGGTCGGCGGCGGAGCACCCCGCGTGCGCGTGGCGTCGGGTGCGGCGGCCC
>NZ_RRYE01000065.1 GCF_004010105.1 Microbacterium sp. CPCC 204701 | reverse complement strand
CGAAACCTGGACCGCACCCGGGGGGGGGAGAGGGGGAGGGGGGGGAAAGAGGGAGGTTAGTGCGGGCCGATGTCCATCGTGCCGCCGTGGCGGCGGCGATCGGTGGCCTCGTACACCGGGTTCGCGGGACCGTCGGCAGATCCGTCCGGACGGGCCTTGCGCGTGTCGTAGGTCTCCCGCGGCGGAGAGAAGAAGTGCGTGATCCGCGTCCACACCGACTGCTTCTGGGCCATGAGGACCTCCTGGCCGAAGCCTAGCCGAAGAGGAGAGCGAAGACCGTGGCGCCACCGCCGACGAGGATCAGGGCGACGATCGTCACCCATGCGATCACCTTGACACGGCGCTGCCGCGTGTCGTTGAAACCGCCGTACTCTTCGTCGTCCGCCGCCATGACGTCAAGTCTAGAGTCTGCGACGTAGCGCAGAGACGGAACGGGTCAGGCCACGGGCTCGGCCACCGTCGGGCCGAAGGCCGCCGGAAGAGTCGAGGTCGAGAGGTCGCGCAGCTCGGCGAGCGGCAGCGTGAACAGGCCCTGCACCTCGAGAGCGGGGTCGTCGCCGTCTGCCGCCGAGTCGGTCACGCCGATGCGCAGCACCGGGTAGCCGCGGCCCTCGCACAGGCCGCGGAACTTGACGTCGTCCTCGCGCGGCACCGAGACGATGACGCGGCCGGTGGACTCCGAGAAGAGGGCGGTCGCGGCATCCACCCCGTCCCGCTCGATGACCTCGTCGAGCCACACGCGCGCGCCGAGGCCGAAGCGCATGACGGCCTCGGCGAGGGCCTGTGCCAGGCCGCCCGACGACAGGTCGTGCGCCGACGACACGAGCGACTGCTGGCCGGCCGCGTGCAGCAGCTCGGCGAGCTTCTTCTCCTGCGCGAGGTCGACGGCGGGCGGGCGTCCGCCGAGGTGGCCGTGGATCGTGCCCGCCCACTGCGATCCCGAGAGCTCGGTCGCGGTGACGCCGAGGAGGTAGATGTTCTCGCCCGCGTCCTGCCAGCCCGACGGGATGCGGCGGGCGACATCGTCGATGATCCCGAGCACGCCGACGACCGGCGTCGGGAAGATCGGCTGGGCGCCGGTCTGGTTGTAGAACGAGACGTTGCCGCCCGTGACGGGGATGCCGAGCTCGAGGCATCCGTCGGACAGCCCTTCGACCGCCTGCGAGAACTGCCACATCACCTCGGGGTTCTCGGGGCTGCCGAAGTTCAGGCAGTCGGTGACGGCGGTGGGGACGGCCCCCGTGACGGCGACGTTGCGGTACGCCTCGGCGAGGGCGAGCTTCGCACCCTGGGCGGGGTCGAGCTGGCAGTATCGGCCGTTGCAGTCGGTGGCGATCGCGAAGCCGAGGCCCGAGTGCTCGTCGACGCGGATCATGCCGGCATCGTCGGGGAACGACAGCGCGGTGTTGCCCATGACGTAGTAGTCGTACTGGTTCGTCACCCACGAGGTGTCGGCGAGGTTCGGGCTCGCGACGAGCTGGGTGAACTGGCGGCGCAGCGTGTCGGGGTCGAGATCGCGGGGGAGAGCGGATGCCGAGTCCTCGCGCAGCGCGTCGATCCAGGCCGGGTAGGCCACGGGCCGCTCGTACACCGGGCCGTCGACCGCCACCGTCGAGGGGTCGACGTCGACGATCTGCTCGCCGTGCCAGAAGATCTGCAGGCGTCCGTCGCCGGTGACCTCGCCGAGCACGCTGGTCTCGACCTCCCACTTCTTCGTCACCTCGAGGAACGCGTCGAGCTTCTCGGGCGCGACGACGGCCATCATGCGCTCCTGGCTCTCGCTCATGAGGATCTCTTCGGGGGTGAGCGTGGGGTCGCGCAGCAGCACCTTCTCGAGGTCGACGCGCATGCCCGAGCCGCCGTTGGCGGCGAGCTCGGACGTCGCGCACGAGATGCCGGCGGCGCCGAGGTCCTGGATGGCCTCGACGAGCTCGCCCTGGTAGAGCTCGAGGCAGCACTCGATCAGCACCTTCTCGGCGAACGGGTCGCCCACCTGCACCGCGGGGCGCTTCGTCGGACCGCCGTCGGCGAAGGTGTCGGACGCGAGGATCGAGGCGCCGCCGATGCCGTCGCCGCCGGTGCGGGCGCCGAACAGCACGACCTTGTTGCCGGCTCCTGAGGCATTGGCGAGCTTGAGGTCTTCGTGGCGCAGCACGCCGACCGCGAGTGCGTTGACCAGCGGGTTGCCCTGGTAGACCGCATCGAACACGGTCTCGCCGCCGATGTTGGGCAGGCCCAGACAGTTGCCGTAGAACGAGATGCCGCTCACGACGCCGTGCACGACTCGAGCGGTGTCGGGATTGTCGATGGCGCCGAAGCGGAGCTGATCCATGATCGCGACGGGGCGCGCGCCCATCGAGATGATGTCGCGCACGATTCCGCCGACGCCGGTCGCGGCACCCTGGAACGGCTCGATGTAGCTGGGGTGGTTGTGCGACTCGACCTTGAAGGTGACGGCCCAGCCCTCGCCGATGTCGACGACGCCGGCGTTCTGGCCCATGCCCACCATGAGCCGTTCCTTCATCTCGTCGGACACCTTCTGGCCGAACTGGCGCAGATAGATCTTCGACGACTTGTAGGAGCAGTGCTCCGACCACATCACCGAGTACATCGCCAGCTCGCCCGACGTGGGGCGGCGGCCGAGGATCTCGCGGATGCGCTCGTACTCGTCGGGCTTGAGGCCGAGCGCCGCGTACGGCTGCTCCTTCTCGGGCGTGGCCTCGGCGTTCGAGACGGTGTCGGCCAGGGCCTTCGAAGAGGGGGTGGTCACGCGGCTCAGCTCCAGGAAATTCGGGGGATGCCGGACCCGACCAGTCTAGTTCGGCCGCGGCATCCGTCGGTCTCGTCCGCAGACGGCTTCGATCCCCATCCGACCGGCTGTGCGACCGCGTGCGTGGACTCGCGCGCACCGCGGGCTCGCCCGCGCCGCATGATCACCGCCTCTTCGGTGCCGAACTCGACCGAGGCGATGATGCACGACAGGTTGTTGCGTGCTTCGAGGATGTTGTACGCGGCCATGGCGTCATCCAGCCAGATTCCCCGCCAGGACGGAGGCTTCAGTCGTCAGGAGGATGGTCGCCTTCCGGCAGGCCGCTCGGCCGCCCAGATCGCGAGCTCGACGCGGTTGCGCGCGCCGAGCTTCGACATCAGGCTGCCGATGTGGGTCTTGACGGTGCTGAGCGAGATGTGCAGCTCGCGCCCGATCTCGGCGTTGCCGAGGCCGCGTGCGACGGCTGCGAGCACCTGGTCCTCGCGCTCGGTCAGCGGTGCCGACGGCGCCGCGCGCGGTGTTCGCGACGAGCCGGCGAACGCCTCGATCAGCCGCACCGTGACGTTCGGGTCGATGAGCGCGTCACCGCGGGCGGCAGCGTGCACCGCCTCGCGGAGGAGCACCGCGCCCGCGTTCTTGAGGAGGAATCCTCGCGCTCCGGAGCGCAGCGCCTCGTACACATACTCGTCGAGGTCGAATGTCGTGATCACGACGACCGGGATCGGATCTGTCACGTCCGGCCCCGCGACGGCTCGGGTCGCCGCCAGGCCGTCGGCGCGCGGCATCCGGATGTCGAACAGGCACACGTCGGGCCGAAGCTCTCGCGCCAGCGCGACCGCGCGCTCGCCGTCGGCTGCTTCGCCCACGACCTCGATGTCAGGCTGAGCGTCGAGGATCGCGCGCAGTCCCGCGCGCACCAGATCCTGATCGTCGGCGAGGAGCACGCGCACCGTCACGACCCGGCCCCCGTCGCGGGAAGCTCGGCGGCCACCAGCCAGCCGCCGCCTGGAGCCGGGCCGGCAGTGCACGAGCCGCCGAGCATCGTCGCCCGCTCGAGCATGCCGGTGATGCCGAAGCCGGGACGAGCGGATGCCGTCGTCTCGCCGTCGTCGCGAACGTCGAGGCGCACCCGGTCGGGGTCGAGGCGCACGGTCACATCGACCAGCGTGGCATGGCGCGCGTGGCGGCGCGCGTTCGTGACCGCCTCCTGGGCGATCCGGAACACCGCGGCGCCGATCGGCGACGGCAGCGCGCCGACGTCGCCGGTCACGGTCACCCGCACGGCAGGGGGCCCTGCGGCTGCAAGCCGGTCGAGATCTGCGATTCCGGGCGCCGGCTCCTGGGCGGCTTCATCGGACTCCCGCAACACGCGCACCATCGACCGCATCTCGGACAGCGTCCGGGCCGCCTCGTCCTCGATCACGCGCAGGGCCTGAGTCGCGGCATCCGGGTCCGCCGCGGCGAGCACCGTGCCCGCCTGCGCCTGGATCGCGATCGCAGACACGTGGTGGGCGACGGTGTCGTGCAGCTCTCTCGCCAGCTGCTCGCGTTCGAGCAGCCGGACACGGTCGAGCTCGCGCGCCCGTGTCGCGGCGCGCCAGCGCAGCGCCACGGCGATGCTGCTGATGCTCACGACGACCGCGACGCTGCCGATGACGTCCCCCGATGTCGTCGGCCCGAGGAGCGACACGAACCAGCCGACCACCACCACGACTCCGGCGCCCGCCATCGCGCGGCCGCTGCCCCACCGCATCGCTGCGTACAGGAGGATCAGGAAGTACGCGGCGGTGAAGAGCTGCGGATCGCCGCCGACGACGAGTCCCACGATCGAGGACAGGGCGAACGCGGTCGCGAGCATCGTGAACGGCCGCGCGCGGCGCCACAGCAGGGTCGGCAGCAGCGCCGCGAGCGTGACGGCCCACACCCAGCGGGCCGGAACCTCTGGACGCAGCGCCGCCTCGACGACGATCAGCGGTGCGAGAACCCCGACCAGCACCCAATCGCGCCATACTCGGGCGGGCGGCACCGGCACCGCGGCCGGGGTGTTCCACAGCGCCCGCACGGGGCTCGTCATGCCCTCATGATATGCGGGCATCGGCGCGGGCCGGCGTCCGGCGCGTCGCACGCATCCGGTCCCGTGGGCGCCGCGCCCGCCGGCGGATGACGACCTCGGCCACGGCGAGGTTGATCGCCCAGCCCAGCCCCATGAGCACGGTGTTCGCGAGCTCATCGGGCGGACCGACGAGCGCGGCCCACGGCGCGAGCGTGAGCACCTGGGTGCCCGCTCCGAGTCCGATCGCGTAGGCGCGCGTCATCCACGCGCTGTGCGTCGCGACGTCTCGGCGGCGGATCGCGGCGAAGGCCAGCATGATGCCCCCGACCATCACGGCGCCGAGCGCCAGCCGCATCACCATGAGCACGAAGCCGCTGTTCGCCGGCAGGTCGTAGGCGACGGCCATCCACATGCCCGAGAGGGCCGAGACGAGTCCCGCCGGCACGAGCACACGCCCGGCGAGGCGGTGCCAGCGCCGTCGGCGCAGTGAGGGAGCGAACTGGAGTGCGCCCAGCAGCAGGAACACCGATGATCCGACGATGTGCGCGATCACCGGGACGGGCGAGTCGAAGAAGCGTGCGTTCTCGACGGTCACCGCGGCGCCCGTCGTCAGTTGTGTCAGCCGCGAGGCGCCGGCGATCATCGGCACGAGCGAGAGGGCGATGAGCCCGGCGGGGGCGGGCCACTCGCGGCGGGAGCGTGGGGGCGCGGAAGAGGTCATGTCTCGATGCTTCCGCTCCGCCCGGAGCGCGACATCGGCCGAGAGGCCCGAGCTCCCTCGGCCGAAAGTCCGATGCCGGGAAGTGCTTGTTGACAGGGGGCGGCGGCAGGCGTAACGTACAACCAAATGGTTGTACGAACGGAACTCAGTGATGAACAGATCGACCGCGTGTTCCACGCGCTCGCGGCGGCGACGCGGCGCGACATCCTGCGCCGCGCCATCGAGGGCGAGCACTCGGTGTCGGCTCTCGCACGCGACTACGACATGTCGTTCGCCGCGGTGCAGAAGCACGTCGCGGTGCTCGAAGAGGCCGGTCTCATCATCAAGCGCGCCGAAGGGCGCGAACGCCTCGTCCGGGCGGATCCCGAGATGATCGCCCGGGCCCGCGCGCTGCTCGCGCGGTACGAGGAGCTGTGGCGGTCCCGCATCGACCGCCTCGACGCGCTCCTGGCCGAACCGCGGGTAGCGGATGCGGCATCCGCCGACGCGGCCGACTCCACCGATCGCCCCGTCCCACGCAAGAACCAGACACGCAGGAACACCGAGCAAGGAGAATGACGATGCCCGTCACCGATGTCACCACCGACCCCGAAGCGCTCACCCTGACGCTCACGGCAGACTTCGCCGCCCCCCTCGAGCGGCTGTGGGAGGCGTTCACCGACCCCCGCCAGCTCGAGCGGTTCTGGGGCCCTCCCGGCTGGCCCGCGACCTTTACGTCGTTCGACTTCGAGCCCGGCGGCCGCGCCACCTACTACATGACCAGCCCGCGCGGCGAGAAGTCGGGCGGGTCGTGGGAGTTCCTCTCGATCGACGCGCCGCGCGGCTTCGAGGTGCTCGACGCGTTCGCCGACGAGAGCGGCACGCCGATCCCCGACATGCCGGTCTCGCGCATGGTGTTCAGCTTCGAGAGCACCGACGCCGGCTCGCGGCTGCGGAACGTCACGCACTTCACGACCGCCGACGCGCTCGAGCAGGTCGTCGCGATGGGCATGATCGAGGGCGCGACGATGGCGATGAGCCAGCTCGACCGTGTGCTCGAGGGCCTGCGCGAGTACGCCGCCGGCAAGGGCACGCAGACCGAGATCCTCGACGACACCCACGTTCGCATCACGCGGCTGATCGAAGGCCCGATCGACCTGGTCTGGCGCGCTCACTACGAGCCCGAGCTGCTGAAGAAGTGGATGCTCGGACCCGACGGCTGGAGCCTCGTCGAGTGCGAGGTCGCCCCGGCCGTCGGTGGGACCTACCGCTACGTGTGGGAGCCCGGCGAGGGCGTCGAGGGCGAGCGCTTCGGCTTCGACGGCGAGACGCTCGTCGTCGACGCACCGCGCCGCGCCGTCACGACCGAGCACATGACGGGCACGGACTTCCCGTCGACGCTCAACGACCTGAATCTTTACGAGGAGGACGGCGCGACGCTCATCACACTCCTCATCGAGTACCCCGACAAGGAGACGCGCGACATCGTGCTCGCCACGGGCATGACCGACGGCATGGAGGCCAGCTACGCACGCCTGGAGGGTGTGCTCGCGGCCGTGTGAGATCGCGGTGATCTGAAGATCCGGATGCCTCGGCGCGAGGCATCCGGATCTTCGTCCGTATTGTGGACCTGTGGACTTCTCCTTCGCCTTCACCCCCGACCTGATCGCCGTGTTCGTGACGCTGTTCGTCCTCGAAGTGGTGCTGGGCGTCGACAACGTCATCTTCATCTCGATCCTCGCCTCGAAGCTTCCCAAGGAGCAGCAGGCCAGGGCGCGCAACCTGGGCCTCACGTTGGCGATGGTGATCCGCGTCGTCCTGGTGCTGTTCGCGGGCTGGATCATCACGCTCAAGGAGGACGTGTTCTTCCTCGGCGACATCGGCTTCTCGTGGAAGGACCTCATCCTCATCGCGGGTGGCCTCTTCCTCGTCTACAAGGCGGTCACCGAGATCCATCACAAGCTCGAGGGCGCCGAGGAGGAGCACGGCGGCGAGGGCCGCAAGGGCGTGACGTTCGCGTCGGTGCTCGCGCAGATCCTCCTCCTCGACATCGTCTTCTCACTCGATTCGGTCATCACCGCGGTCGGCATGACCGAGAACCTCGTCGTCATCATCGCCGTGGTCGTGCTGTCGTTCGGCATCATGCTCTTCGCGGCCCGCTTCATCTTCGGCTTCGTCAACAAGCACCCCACGGTGAAGATGCTGGCGCTGTCGTTCCTCCTGCTGATCGGCGTCTTCCTGGTCGCCGAAGGCTTCGGGTTCCACATCGACAAGGCGTTCATCTACGGCCCGATGGCCTTCGCGATCTTCGTCGAGGGGCTCAACCTCGTGTACTCGGCGCGCAAGGCGAAGCGCGAGCGCAAGCGGCAGATCGCCGTGCAGCTGCGCCCGCAGTACCTCGACGTCGACGAGTCGGTCGCGGTCGCGGCGGCCCTGTCGAAGGACCCGCACGCCGGCTCGGTCGGCCTCTCGCGCAAGCCCGTCGCGGGGGATGCCCCGGTCGCGCCCGGCGAGGAGCGCCACGGCCTCGGCTGAGCCGGCGCGATCTCCGTTTCAGGCGCGGGCCAGGGCGTCCTCGAACGCGACCCACGCGAGCATCGCGCACTTCACGCGGGCGGTGAACTTCGAGACGCCCGACAGCGCGGCCGCGTCGCCGAAGACCTCCTCGTCGAGCGCGAGCTCGCCACGCGAGCGCAGCGCTTCGCGGAATCCGTCGATGAGAATGGATGCCTCGGCCCGAGGCATCCCGCCCTCCTCGTCGACGAGCGACGCGAGCATCGAGGCCGAGGCCTGCGAGATGGAGCAGCCGGCGCCATCCCAGGTGAGCTCGCTCACCTGGGAGCCGTCGTCGGTCACGCGCACGCGGAGCGTGATCTCGTCGCCGCAGATCGGATTGCGCTGGTGCGAGGAGGCCACGCGCCCGGCGTCCTCTCCCAGGCCCTTGCCGTGCGGACGCTTGGAGTGGTCGAGGATCAGCTCCTGGTAGAGCGATTCGAGCCCGCTCACGAGTACGCCCCGAAGAACGAGCGCACACCCGAGAGCGCGTCGAGGAAGGTGTCGACATCGCCCGGGGTGTTGTAGAGCGCGGTCGATGCCCGCACCGACGCGGTGAGCCCGAACCGCCGGTGCAGCGGCTGAGCGCAGTGGTGGCCGACGCGCACGGCGACTCCGCGCGCGTCGAGGAACTGCCCGACGTCGTGCGCGTGCACGCCTTCGACGTCGAACGACCACAGGCCCACGCGCTCTGCGCCCGCCGCGTCGCCGAGCATGCGCACGCCGGGGATCTCGCGCAGCCCGGCCGCCATGCGCGCCTCGAGCGTCCTCTCGTGCGCGTGGACGGCATCCATCCCGACGTCGTCGAGGTAGCGGACGGCGGCAGCGAGGCCGATGGCCTGCGAGACCGGCTGCGTGCCCGCTTCGAATCGCTGCGGCGGCGGCAGATACTGCGCCTCGTCGAGGGTCACGGTGGTGATCATCGAGCCTCCGGTGAGAAACGGAGGGAGTGCCTCGAGCACCTCGCGGCGCCCGTAGAGTCCGCCGATGCCGTACGGGCCGAGCATCTTGTGGCCCGAGAACACGGCCAGGTCGACGCCGAGCGCGGGGAGGTCGAGCGGCATGTGCGGTGCGGACTGGCACGCGTCGAGCACCGTGAGCGCCCCGGCGGCCTGGGCGAGGGCGACGAGCTCGGCGACCGGATTCACGATGCCGAGGACGTTCGAGACGTGCGTGAACGCGACGATCCTGGTGCGCTCGCCGATGAGCTCGGCCGCCGCATCCGTGTCGATGGTTCCGTCGTCGCGGACGGGGAGGTGACGCAGCACGGCGCCGGTGCGCGACGCGAGCTCCTGCCACGGGATGAGGTTCGCGTGGTGCTCGGCCTCGGTGACGACGATCTCGTCGCCCGGTGCGAGTGCGAAGCGGGCGGATGCCGGAGCCCCGCGCCCGAGGGACGCGTTGCCGATCGCATAGGCGACGAGGTTCAGCCCCGCAGTCGCCCCGCTGGTCCACACGAGCTGCTCGGGCAGGGCGCCGACGAACCCGGCGACGGCGGCGCGTGCGTCCTCGAAGAGCTCGGTCGCCTCGGCGGCGAGCGTGTGCGCGCCGCGGTGCACGGCGGAGTTCGCGCGGGTGAGGAATGTGACCTCTGCGTCGATGACGACCTGCGGCTTCTGGCTCGTGGCTCCCGAGTCGAGGTAGACGAGCGGCTGGCCGTTCACGCGCTCCGCGAGCAGCGGGAAGTCCGCGCGGAGGGCAGCGGCATCCAGCGGCGCGTCGAGAGAGGATGCGGGGGTCGTCAGGCTCACCCTTCCAGGCTACGCGGGATGCCTGGGTGCCGGGCGGGCGCTCTGGGAGACTACCGACATGCGCGAACAGGTCATTCTGGGCGGCCTCGCGGTCACCGCCGGGGTGGCGCTGGCCGTGCTGCTGTTCGTGCCGTTCGTGGCGTTGACCTATCGCCGACGTGGCGGGTTCGGGGCCGGTCGGTTCGCGGTCTGGGGTGCGGCCCTCGTGTACCTCATGGCGATCTGGACGTACACCCTCCTGCCCCTCCCCGATCCCGACGCCCTCCGCTGCGCGGGCGTCAACCTCGACGTCGGGGCATTCGTCGACGACATCCGCGGCGCGCTCTCGCGCGTCGGCCGCAGCGCGCTCACAGATCCCGCCGTCCTGCAGGTGCTGCTGAACGTGCTGCTGTTCGTGCCGCTCGGCTTCTTCGTCCGCGTGCTGGGTGGGCGTGGCATCCCCACCGCCGTCGTCACCGGTTTCGTGGTGTCGGCGCTCGTCGAGACCACTCAGCTCACCGGAGTCTGGGGCCTCTACCCGTGCGCGTACCGCGTGTTCGACGTCGACGACCTGCTCGCGAACACGTGCGGCGCGCTGCTCGGGTCGCTGTCGGCGCTGCTCGTGCCGCGACGGCACTGGGGAACGCCGCGATACCCCGACGCCGAGGAGCCACGGCCGGTCACGCGGCGGAGGCGGCTGCTGGCGATGCTGTGCGACATCCTCGGCGCGTGGCTGACCGCGCTCGCGGCATCGGTGGTCTTCCAGCTCGCGCTGTGGGCGCTCGGCGCGCACGCGGAGCTGCGCGACGGATCCGCGGCCGGAGTCGTGGGCACCGCGGCGCCCGTGCTGGCGTGGCTCGTCGTCGTCATGGCCACCGGTCGCACTGTCGGCGACCTCGCAGTGCAGCTGCGCTACACCGGCGGTCCGCTGCCCATCGGGCTCGCACGATTCCTCCGCCTCGCCGGCGGCATCGGCGGATACCTCGTGCTGCTCGCGCTCCCCGGCGCGTGGGGCCTTGTCTCCGGGGTGTTCGCCGTCGCCTCTGTCACCCTCGTGCTGACGACCCCCGACCGTCGGGGCCTGCCGGGCCTGGCGTCGGGCCAGCGGCTCGTCGACGCCCGCGCGCCGGCCGACTCGCTCTGAACCGGCCACCGACTTCGCAGCGAGCGACGAGATTCGCAGGGATTCGGCCGGTCGGCTGCGAGGTTCACGCAGACCTGCGGGCTCTGTGAGGGGCCGGGGCGAGTGGGGTGACGGATGCCTCGGGGCGAGGCATCCGTCCGGCTTACGCGCCGGCGGGCTCGGCCAGGAACTCCCGCGCCGCGATCACGAGCGCGTCGACGCCTCGCGTCACAGTCGGCTGCAGCACCGGTGCGAAGAAGGGCGAGTGGTTCGTCGGGATGTCGCGCTCGATCGTGCCGGCCGCCTGGGCCGCGGCGAACGTCTCCGGATCGACGCCTCCCCAGAACCAGAAGACCAGCGGCACGCCGGCCTCGCGCGCGAACCACGAGACGTCCTCGCTCCCGGTGA
>NZ_RRYE01000641.1 GCF_004010105.1 Microbacterium sp. CPCC 204701 | reverse complement strand
TGCCGCAGGACCGCGTCGTGGTCTCGGACGGCGGGCACTTCATCGGGTGGGCCAACATGTACTGGCCGGTCGCCTCCCCCGACCGCATGATGATGGTCGGCACCGCGTTCCAGTCGATCGGCCAGGGCTGGGCGTCGGTGGCGGGCGCTGCGCTGGCGAAGCCGTCGTCGACGGTCGTGCTCACGACGGGCGACGGCGGCGGGCTCATGGCCCTCGCCGACCTCGAGACCGCCGTGCGGGTCGCCGGCGGCCGCGGCATCGCCGTGGTGTGGAACGACGCCGCCTACGGCGCCGAGGTCAACCTGTACGGACTCAAGGGCCTCGCGAAGGAGCCCATGCTGATCCCGGAGGTCGATTTCGCCGCGCTCGCGTCGGGCGTCGGCGCCGAGGGAGTCGTCGTCCGCAGCCTCGAGGATCTCGACCGCGTGAGTTCGTGGAAGGCCGAGCCCGAGGCATCCCGCCGCTTCCTGGTGCTCGACTGCCGCATCTCGGGCACGGTCGTCGCGCCGTACCAGCACGAGATCATCCGCGTGAACTCCTGACGCAGGGGGCGCTCCTGCTCGCCGCGTGAAAGCGGCGGGCTGGCTCGACGTTTCCGTCCCGGCTCGGTGCCTCGAAGCTCGATGCGTCCCGCCGCTTTCGCAGCGCGCCGCCGGACCGGCCGAACGGGTCGAGCGTCTCAGCGACCCTCGAACCGCGGCTTGCGCTTCTGCTGAAAGGCGGCGAACCCCTCGCGGTAGTCGGCGGTCGCGCGCAGCGCCTCCTGCCCGCGGGACTCTTCGGCGACGGCATCCCACAGCCGCTCGTCACGCAGGCGCGCGATGAGCCGCTTCGACGCGACGAACGCCGCGGTGGGGCCGGATGCCGCGACCGCCGCACGCTCGCGCGTGCGAGCCAGCACCTCGTCGGCCGGCACGGCACGACTGAACAGGCCCGCCGCGACGGCCGCGGTGCCCGTCAGCAGCTCTCCGGTGTAGATCAGGTCGAGCGCCCGGTGCGCC
>NZ_RRYE01000640.1 GCF_004010105.1 Microbacterium sp. CPCC 204701 | reverse complement strand
GGCGCCGGAGCCGCGCCGCCCGCGACGCGCGACCATCGGACGACGGCTGATCACCGCGGCTCCCGTCCCCCCGTCGCGCGGCGCTCGAGATGCTCGGGCATCCGCTGCCACAGCTCGTCGACCTGCCGCAGCGTGTGCTCGAGGGTGCCGGCGGTGTCGATCACGACGTCGGCGATCGCGAGGCGTGCGTCGTCCGGCACCTGCGAGCCGATGCGAGCAGCCGCCTCGGCATCGCTGAGTCCGCGCAGCTGCACCAGCCGTCGCGCGCGGATCTCGGCCGGTGCGTGCGCGACCATGACGAGCTCCCATGGGTCGTCGACACGTGCCTCGACGAGCAGTGGCACGTCGTAGACCACGACCGCCTCAGGATCCTCGGCGAAGGCCGCCGCGAATCGCCGTGCCGACTCCGCCCGCACCGCGGGGTGCACGATCGCGTTGAGCCGGGTGATCGCCGCAGGGTCGCCGAAGACGCGGCTCGCGAGGGCGGCGCGGTCGAGCGAGCCGTCGGATCGCATCACGTCCGCCCCGAACTCGTCCGCGATGGCGGCGAGTACCGGAGACCGCGGTTGCTGCACGTCGCGCACGAGTCGGTCGGCATCGACCACGACGGCGCCGTGCTCGGCGAGACGCCGGGCGATCGTGGACTTTCCGGAGGCGATTCCGCCCGTGAGTGCGACGAGGGGCATGAATCGAGGATGCCACGTCGCGGCGCCCCGCCAGAGCCGGCGGCGTTCTCGCAAGCCTGGGCGGTTCTTGAGGCGCCCCTGAGGCGCCGTTGAGTGCCCGGGAGTAGCCTCGGGGGCACCCGAAGGAGCAGAACCGCACATGCGGTGACTGGGGAGGGTGGGGCCATGACTCCGGATGCGACGAGGTTGCGTCCGGCATGAACCCGCCCCGCCGCATGCGCCGCTTCGCCGCCCTGAGCGGCGGAACGCGCGGCGCGGTCCGCTCCCGGCGCGAAGGAGCGGCGATCGTAGGGGCGGTCGCCACTCCGACGCGCGC